>CAZOPY010000017.1:0-13471 GCA_964581945.1 uncultured Gammaproteobacteria bacterium
CCGCCCGTGCCCGAACACCACCTGACCGCGGAACCGATCGCCAACCAGATCGCCGGCCGACACCTCAACCCCACTCGGCAGTCGATAATCGAAAACGCCAAACCGTCTCGGTAGGCGCTGGATCGGATATACTTCTGCGGTCTTGAACGGTTCGGACACAGGATGAGGCGAACGCAAACGCTTAGTCCTCCTCATCAGAACGGTTAGGCGAAATGGAACTGGGCAATAAGATAGCCGACGCCGAACGGATCGTCATAGGCGAGTTCTTCGCTCGAAAGACAGACGCCGTCCAGAATGCCAAGCAGGGTCACGAGCGGACGATACCCGCACTCGGCGGCGGCCTTCACGTCGCGCGTTTTCATGCTGAGCAGTTTTGACGCGGCGCAGGAATGGACCACGTCGCGTACCGCCGCATCGAACGCGGTGCCTTCCTTGCGATACCCTGCGGGCGAGTCCGAACGAAGCGCGTGCGAAAGATCCCCCGACGCGATGACCGCCACACGGCGATTCGTGCGTTCGAGTACCTCGCGCAGCGCGCGCCCGAATTCGAAGTGCGCCTTGGCGTCCAGATTGCTGTACGAAACGGGAACGATCTGCGTGTCAGGCAAACGGCCGGCAAGGAGAAGAAGGGGGACAGACGTTCCGTAATCGAGCGCCGGGTCCGAGAACAGGGTAAACGGGATCTGCGCGCGGCGCGTTCCGCGTTGAATCCCGTCGATGAGCGCGAGGTCCGGCGCAAACTCCGTGGCGGTCGTCAGATCACCGAATTCGCTCAGGTCGGCGCGATAATGATCGTGCAGATTGATGGAGAACGCCTTCGGGTCGCGCGATCCGTGGCCGGACAGCACCAAGATGGTATCCGGGGCAGACGCGTACAGTTCCTCGGAAAGCCTGTCGAGGGCCGCTCGGACGGATTCGGTCTTCGCCGCATGGGCGGCGCCGATCGTCGGAAGTAACAGCGGCGAATGGGGTGTGAGCGCGGCAAAGACGATCATATTACGGCAGCGATGAGGTTTGAATGTCGCTGTCGTCGACCGTATGCACGTCCTGAAGCGGCTCGCCGACCGGAAGAATCGTCACGGATTTCTCATTCGTCCAGAGAACGTTTTCCCATTTCCAACCGAACCCTTCGAACACCGCACCGTTCAAAATCGGCCGACGCATCCCTTCGGATACGAAGTACACGGCCGGTTCGCCAGTTACCCCGATGAGCGCTCCGTCCGGAAACAGCACCGGGTCGCTCGTCTCATAGCTGTCGAGTTCCTCAGCTCCGGCCGGGATGATCGGTTTGCCGGAAAAGCGAGCGGTCAAAATCTCGCGTGACATGATGGGATGTTTCAGTCCGTTCTGCACAAAATACACGCCACCCGTGGTTGGATCCTGTAGGAGCGCCCCTTGCGGATACACCGTGCTGTCCGTGATCGACTCGCCGCGCGCATATCCCGCGAGCTCTTCATCTGTGACCGGAACGATCTCGTCCGACGAGTAACCGATGGCTCGGAATGCTTCCATGGACGTAATGTGTCGCACGGTATCGTCGACGAGCAAATAAATGTCCGGTCCGTTTTGGAGAAGGGAATAGTTCGGGAGTGTAATCGGCGTGCCCATCGGATACGCTTCGAGCTCGGTTTGCGAAACCGGGATAATCGATGCGTCGTTGAATCGCGTTTCAAACGCGGCGCGCGAGGTGATCGGGCGGCGTTTGCCGTATTGAATCAACCACACCCCGCCGTCCGTCGTGTTTTGCAGGAGCGATCCGGTCGGAAACGCGAGCGAGAACCAGCGATGCCAGAGCGTCACGAAATTTTCGTTGCCGTGGAGGTGCGGGGTGTACGTGTACAACGCCGCCGTCGCGTTGTTGGCCGGCACGATCGTCGTGCCGTCGATCTCAATCGGATCGCCCGGCGAGAATCCCATGATCGTTTCGCCGATGGCGGTCAGGTCTGCGAGATATCCCTGACTCAACTGAAGCGTGGCGGAATTCACCTGCTTCGCGAACCCGCTAAACCGCTGGATTGCCGGATCGTCATGCGTGCAGTTGTCGCACACGCCGTATCCCATCGCCCAATTCAGCTGGTCTTCCGTCGGACTCGGATCCGTCACCAGGCTCTGCTCCTTCTGGAGCATCACCAAAATGACGCGCGGGCTGATGCCATTCCGCTGCGCTGCGCGCCAGATAATGTCGGAGGCGTAATGACGTTTTCCGTCCACGTCCTCGGTCACGTATGTCCCGAGATAGCCACGGTCGAGCATGGTCTGGATCTCATTGAGGCCCATGCTAAACACATCCGTCATGTCATCGTCGGAGATCAGATAGTTTGGTTGGAAACTTTCCGCAGTAACGCGAAGCGGCGAGAGCGGGAGCGCAAGCGTTGCCAACAACAAGATGGTGAGAGGGGTCTTTCTCATAGTGGTCCTTTAAGTATACTCGCCTCAAGAAGGGTGTTCAATAGCAAAAACGGGCCGGAAAGCCCGTTTTTGGTGCGGTTACGCCGCGGTGGCTAGAGCTTTTGCCGCTTTGTGGCTGAAGGTGATCGTCTCGCCCTTCGCGCTGATCGTGACGATATCGCCGTCCTTGATTTCGCCAAGGACGATCTTGAGCGACAGCGGGTTCAAAATCAGGTTTTGGATCACGCGTTTGAGCGGCCGTGCGCCGTACGCGGGTTCGTACCCTTTTTGCGCGATCAGTTTCTTTGCCGCGGCCGTCACGACGACCGTGACATCGCGCTCGCGTTTCAACCGTTCGCACACGCGTTCGATCTGCAATTCGACCACGTCCGCAATCTGCGGCTCCGTGAGCGAGTTGAACATGATCACGTCGTCCACGCGGTTCAGGAATTCCGGACGGAAGTGATCCTTCAGCATGCCGAGCACGCGCTCGCGTATGTCGCGGTCCTGTCCCGCGATCCCTGCCTCCTCGCCGGCAAAGCCGATCGTTCCCATTTCCTTGCCCGCGTTCAGGATCACGTCCGATCCGATGTTGCTCGTCATGATGATCACCGTGTTCTTGAAGTTGACCTTGCGCCCCTTGGCGTCGGTCAGATGTCCGTCGTCGAGGATCTGCAACAGGATGTTGAACACGTCCGGGTGCGCTTTTTCGATTTCGTCGAACAGCAGGACGGCATACGGACGGCGGCGAACGATTTCCGTCAGTTGTCCGCCCTCTTCATATCCGACGTAGCCGGGCGGGGAACCGATGATCTTCGACACGGCGTGTTTTTCCATGTACTCGCTCATGTCCACGCGCACCAGCGCCTGTTCGTCGTTGAACATGAACGCGGCGAGCGCGCGAGCCAGTTCAGTTTTCCCGACCCCGGTCGGACCGAGAAAAATGAACGATCCGATCGGTCGGTTTTCTTCGCCGATCCCGGCGCGCGAGCGGCGCAGCGCGTTCGAGACCGCCGTGATCGCCTCGTTCTGGCCGACCACACGCTTTTTCAGTTCGTCTTCCATGCGGCCAAGCTTCTGCAGCTCCGACTCGAGCATCTTCGAGACCGGAATGTGCGTCCAACGCGCCACGACCTCGGCAATGTCCTCTTCGCCGATGACCTCCTTCAGAATCCCGCGCTCGCGTTGCAGCTGCGACAGCGCCTTTTCCGCGCTTTTCAATTTTTTCTCTTCGGCCGGAATGCCGCCGTAGCGAATCTGGGCGACCTTCTCAAGGTCCCCGCGACGCTCCGCCACCTCGGCCTCGGCCTTCAACTTGTCGATCGCGCTCTTGATGGTGTGAAGATTTGAGATTTTTTCCTTTTCGTTTTTCCACTTACCTTCGAGCGCGTCGCTCTTTTCTTTGAGATCCGCGAGCTGCTTTTCGATCTCGCCCAAACGCGCTTTTGAATCTTTGTCTTCTTCTTTTTCAAGCGCCTTGCGTTCGATCTCCAGGCGCATGACGTCGCGTTTCAGGATGTCGAGCTCCTCCGGCATGGAATCGATCTCCATCCGCAGGGCCGAGGCCGCTTCGTCCACGAGATCGATCGCCTTGTCCGGCAGATGACGGTCCGTGATGTAGCGATTGGAGAGCTCCGCCGCGGAAACGATCGCCGGATCCGTGATGCGCACGCCGTGATGGAGTTCGTACTTCTCTTTGATTCCGCGCAAAATCGCCACCGTGTCCGCGACGGACGGCTCTTCGACGATCACTGGCTGAAAACGCCGTTCAAGCGCCGGATCTTTCTCGATATATTTCTGATATTCCTTGAGGGTCGTCGCTCCGATCGCGCGCAGTTCGCCGCGAGCAAGGGCTGGCTTCAACATGTTGCTTGCGTCAAGTGAGCTCCCTTCGGACGTACCGGCGCCGACGAGCGTGTGCAGCTCGTCGATAAACATGATGATCTTTCCCCCGGCCTGCTCGATCTCCTTCAGCACGGCCTTGAGGCGATCCTCAAACTCGCCGCGATATTTGGTCCCCGCGACCATCGAACCGATGTCGATCGCGACGACCTCTTTGTCTTTGAGCAGTTCGGGGCAGTCGCCGGACGCGATGCGCTGCGCGAGGCCCTCGACGATCGCGGTTTTTCCGACACCGGCCTCGCCGATGAGCACCGGGTTGTTTTTGGTGCGACGAAGCAGCACCTGCATCACGCGGCGGATCTCCGCGTCGCGGCCGATGATCGGATCGAGCTTGCCCCCGCGCGCGGCTTCGGTCAGGTTGCGCGAATATTTTTCAAGCGCCTGGTAACGCGACTCTGGCTCCGGGGTGTCGACGCGTTGTGAACCGCGAATGTCCTTGAGCGCGTTCATTGTCGCGTCTTCGGTCACACCGAACTGTCCGAGCAGACGGCCGACGTTCCGGTTCGCCATGAGGCCGAGCAGCAGATGTTCCGTGGAAATAAAATCATCCTTGAACGTCTTCGCTTTTTTCGCCGCCTCGTTCAGGACGGCCACCATTTCTTGTGACAGGTACATCTGCGCCAGACCGCCCGCGTGTGCCATTTCCGCCTGGGGCAGGGAATCAAGCACATCGTCAATCTTCGCGCGCAGATCAGAAATGTCGGGAGTAATTTTATTGACGACGGCGGAGACGACCCCTTCGTCTTCTTCAAGCAGGGCGGCGATCAGGTGGATGGGCTCGAGCGCTTGCTGGCCGTTTTCCACAGCGATGTTGTGCGCGTGCTGAAGCGCTTCCTGCGATTTGTGGGTGAAATTATTCGGTAACATAGCCAAAAAACATGATTAGCACTCTTAATTATAGAGTGCTAATGTTTGGCTGTCAACTGCGGGATTTCGCCTTGTTTTTTCATCAAAAAAGGGTAAAATACGGGCGCTATGATCCATGAAATTTTTGGGGTCCGGCTCGATGATGTGTCAGGGGTCGAGCTTGATACTCTCCTTGATGCATGGATCGCCGGGGAAACCGTGCGGGTGATCGCCACCCCGAACCCCGAATTTCTTTTGCTCGCGCGCCGACAACCGGTTTTCCGTGATCTCCTGAACGCCAGTGATCTTTCGCTTCCGGATGGCGTCGGTCTTCGCTATGCCGTCGCGGCGCTTTCGGACCGCCGACTCGCGCATCGGCACGCGGGAACCGACACGCTCGTCACGCTCGCACAGATCTCTGCGGCACACCAAAAACGGCTGGCGCTCATCGGAGGCGAGCAGGGAACCGCCGAGCGGACCGCCATCGAACTCCGGAAACGACTTCCTTCACTCGACGTTGTCGCTCTTGATCCGGGCGTCGTTCGCGGCGACGCGGTTGCCGTATCCGCCCACGATGTCGCGACAGAAAAACTCCGCGAGCTGCAGCCGACCGTTCTCGCGGTCGCCCTCGGCGCCGGCAAGCAGGAACGATTCATTCGGGACGTCCTGCCCGCCTTGCCGAGCGTGCGTATCGCGATCGGCGTGGGCGGCGCGTTCGATATGCTCTCAGGACGACTCCCGCGCGCCCCGCAAACGCTTCGCCGCATCGGCCTCGAGTGGGTCTGGCGCCTTCGGCTCGAACCGAGACGCATTCGACGGATCGCAAATGCGGTGATCGTCTTTCCGATTGTGGTCGCGTGGGGTACACTGAAATCTCGGCGATTTTTACGCGCCTGCCGAAATGTGTTTCCTGAAATTCTTGCTCAACTTCGCGGATTATGACCGTTAAAACTCGCTTTGCTCCCTCGCCGACGGGCTACCTTCACATCGGCGGGCTCCGAACCGCGTTGTACAACTATCTGTTCGCCAAAAAATTTGGCGGAACGTTCATGTTGCGCATCGAGGACACGGATCGAACCCGCTACGTTCCGGGCGCCGTGGAAGGGATGATCCGCACCCTTACCTCCATGGGATTGATGTACGACGAAGGGCCCATTCTCGAAGGGGAAATGATCGTGCAAAAAGGGAAGAACGGTCCATACATTCAGTCCGAACGGCTCGACATCTATAAAGAACACGCGCGGGTGTTGCTCGAGAAGGGAAGCGCGTACTACTGTTTTTGCTCGTCTGATCGTCTCGACTCGCTCCGCAAACAACAGGAGATCGCCAAACTGCCGACAAAATACGATCGCGCCTGTCTGCGGCTCACGCCGGAGGAAATCGCCTCGAAACTCTCCGCAAACGAACCGTTCGTGTTGCGCATGCGGATTCCGGAAGGCGTCACGACGTTTGACGATCTGATTCGCGGCACCATCACGATCAACAACACGGAGGTCGACGATCAGGTGCTCATGAAGTCCGACGGCTTTCCGACCTATCACCTCGCAAACGTGGTCGATGATCACCTCATGGAAACGACGCACGTGATCCGTGGAGACGAGTGGCTCTCGTCCGTGCCAAAGCATGTCCATCTGTACCAGGCGTTCGGCTGGAAGGTGCCGATCTTCGCGCACCTACCGCTGCTCCTGAATCCGGACCGATCAAAGCTGTCAAAGCGCCAGGGAGATGTGTCGGTCGAGGATTTTTTGGCAAAAGGGTATCTCAAAGAAGCGCTGATCAACTTCGTCGCTCTCCTCGGGTTTAATCCAAAAGGAGACCAGGAAATTTATTCGATCGAAGAGTTGATCTCGTTGTTCGAGCTGGAAAAGGTAAACCCATCCGGCGCGGTGTTCAACGTCGAAAAACTGAACTGGTTCAACGGCCAGTACCTGCGCACAAAATCGCCAAGCGAAATCGCGACCCTTGCCAAACCGTTCCTTGAAGCGGCGGGGAAGAGTGTGCCGGATGCGCTTCTCGAGAAGGTGTGTCGCGTGGAGCAGGAACGACTTGTATTGCTCGGCGATATCGTTGAAAAAATCGACCTGTTCGTCGAGCTGAAGCCGTACGACACGTCGCTTCTGGTGTGGAAAAAGGCCGATAAAGCGGACGCGGACCTGCAGCTCGCCAATCTTTTGCCTGTGCTCGCGACCTTGCCAGACGACACGTTTGCCTCCATCGAGTTGATCGATGCGGCCATTCGGCGGTATATTGAAGAGAACAAGCTTCAAAACGGCAACGTTCTGTGGCCGTTGCGCGTCGCGCTGTCCGGACAATCCGCCTCGCCCAATCCGTTTGAACTCGCGTGGGTGTTCGGCAAAGAAGAAACGCTTCGACGGATCCAATTCGCGCTTGATCTGCTTCGATCATAAATCTATGCGGAACGGGAGGATCGCAGCCATATTGGCCTTAACGGCGCTTGTCCTTGGACACGGCCGGGTTTTCGTATCCGCCGACGAGACGGACGCCGGAGCAACCGTCTCCACCGAAATCAACGAGATCAACGATCAGATCGAAGAAAAAAAGGCGCACATCGACCAGATCGATCGCAAAATCGATGAATATAGAAAACAGATCTCCATCAAGGAAGGCGAGGCGACCAGTCTGCAGAATGAAATCGAGCTGCTCGACAACCGCGTGGCAACGGCCGAATTGCAGGTCGAGGCGACGCAGGAAACGATCGACGAAACACACGCCGAAATCCACATGCTGGAGACGCAGATCAGCGAAGTGGAAACGAAACTGGACAAGGAACGCGGCATGCTGAAGGCGCTCATCCAGGAGATCGATTCCTCGGACAAGAAATCCCTGCTCGAGACGCTGCTCGCACACGATTCGTTTTCGGATCTGTTCGATCAGCTGGAGTATCTCGACCAGGTGCACGCGGATCTGCAAGGGACGCTCGCCTCCGCCAAAGCGCACAAGGAAACGCTTGAGACGTATCGAACGTCAAAAGAGGGCAAACTGACGACGCTTGAGACGCTGCAAACGCAGTTAGAAAAACAGGTGGCGGAACTTTCAGACCAAAAGGAATCGAAGGAGGTGCTGGTGCAGCAGACGCGTTCATCGGAACTGCAGTTCTCAGCGTTGCTTTCCGATCTGCGCGGCGAACAGCAGTACATCGATCAGCAGATCGGCGCCTTGCAGAGTGATATCGAAGAAAAACTGGCGCAAAGCGATCTGTCCGGCGAAACCTCCTCGGTGATTTCCTGGCCAGTGGCGCCATTGAAGGGGATCTCGACGCTGTTCCACGACCCGAGCTATCCGTATCGGCACCTGTTCGAGCACTCCGGCATCGACATCCCGACGGACGTCGGCACCCCGGTCGCGTCCGCAGCCCCGGGATACGTCGCCTGGACGAAAACCGGGACGATGTACGGGTACTACGTGATGGTGATCCACACGAACGGTCTCGCGACCCTGTACGCCCATCTGTCGAAGATCCTGGTGCAGCCGGATCAGTTCGTCTCGCGCGGCGACGTCATCGGGCTGTCGGGCGGTCGTCCGGGGATGCCCGGGGCAGGGCTGTCGACCGGGCCGCATCTGCACTTCGAGGTGCGCAAGGACGGGATCCCCGTGGACCCGCTCGGCTATCTTCCGACCCCGTAATCATTTCCTATGCTTTGGCTCAAACTCATCGGCTGGATTCTGTTCATCATCCCGATCCTCGGGTTCGGCGGATTTACCGCATTCATGATCAAAGAGACCATGCCGGAAGACGAACACATCGCCGGGTTCGTCATGCTCATGGGAGCGTTATTTCTCATCGGCGGCGGGATTCTGGTTCTGACGTACTTTACGGACTTCATCGGAAATAAATAGCAGGGCGGAGAAACGGGATGAAATACACCCGTTTTCTTTCCCTCACAGAATGTGTCGCACATTATATCTTAGACGACACATCCCCTCAAATAGCGCCTGGGATGAGTCGTCTAGGATGGCAGAGATTTTACAATGCCTGCTTGGGAACGTACGTCAGTCGTCGTAAAATCTCTGCTTGTTTTGCAAAGTTAAAAGGCGCATGAAGTTGCGCCTGCGTGGAATCGAGGGGTCTGTGGGACGTGCTATGACGTCCTGCGGGTCTTAGGCGGCCCTGGGTGAGGTCGTAGGACCTGGCGGCTTGCCGGTGATCGGCTGGACGTTGCCGGCGGACTCGGACAGCTTGAACTCACGGTTGCAGTCTTCGCACTGGCAGCGACGATGAGGATCGGCTCCCGGCGTGACCCAGACGTTGGTCCCGAAGCAGCTGGGACAGGTGGCCTCGACGCGTTCCATGACCTTACCTCCTCGAATGTGTCGTAAAATAGCTATGTCTCGAGAATGGTTCTCGCGATCTTCTTTCCGGCTTCTACGCCGGGTTGATCGTAGGTGTTCACGCCAAGCAGTTCCCCCATGTAGGCGGTCGCCAGTTCATAGAACATGAACAGCGCCCCAATGGACTCTGGACTGACGCTTGGCAGCCGAATCGTTCCGTTCGGTCTTCCGTTTTCGGCCAGTGCTTGCGCGGTCCCTTCCCTCTCGGCATGCAGGATGTGTTGCAAGGACAGGCCGCCGACATATTCGACGCCTTTCACATCGCCCCAAAGTCGCGGGACGCGCACAGCATGGGAAAATTTTTCAACCTCCAAGAACGTGACGATCTTATCAGCCGGGCCTTCGTTATACAGCTGGATCTGGGAATGCTGATCAACGGCTCCAAGCGCGGCGATCGGGGTCGGGCCGACGGAGGTCCCGCCTCTGCGTTTTCCAAGCGACTCCGCCCACAGTTGGCGATACCAAAACGCCACCGAAGACAGGCGGTCGGCATACGGCATCAGCACGTGCAGTGGTTTGCCCTGATGGCGCATGGCAAGATAGTGCAGGCCGGCAAACCGGACGGCGGCGTGGCGAATACCCTCGCGGCGCCGCGCGGCTTCCACGGATCGCGCGCCGGATAGCAAACGCTTCACGGAAACCCCTCCGCACGCCGACGGAAACAGTCCGACGGTCGACAGCACGGAAAAACGTCCGCCGACATTCGTCGGATGCGGGATGACCTGATAGCCGTACCGTTCGGCGAGCGCAAAGAGCGTGCCGTGGCCTTCTTCGGTGAGCACGAACACCTGGCGCGCGTGGGCGCGCTCGCCGACGGCGGCAATGAGCCAGTCGCGTAGCACCATGAACGCGGCCATGGTCTCGAGCGTGGTGCCGGATTTTGAAACGACCAGGATCGCGGTTTTTTTCCAATCGGCCCGGGTGAGCTCCCGCCATGCGGCAAGCGAGTCCGGATCCGGGTTGCTGACAAAGTGCAGCCGCATCTTTTCGCCCGGCAGCGCCTGCCAAATGGCCCGCGCTCCAAGGTCCGAACCGCCGATCCCGATGACGATCAGATGACGAAACTGTTTTTGCACTGATCGCGCAAGGGTTTCGAGTTTGGCGGTGGAAGCGAACGGGAGATCAAAAAATCCCTGAGCGCCGCTTGAGCGGTGCGATTCGACGCGCGCATGGGCCTCGCGGAGCTTCGGCTGGAGCGCCTTCCACTGGGCGCTCGTTGCTCCGCCGTTTCCGACGGCCTTGGTCCACATGTTCGCGTCATCGTACGAAAGAAAACCGGCTGGCATACCCCCTTACGTTACTTGAAATAGATGTGATCGTCGAATCGGAGATCGATATACTGTAATTTCGTGGGATCCGGAATTTTGTCGCGCAGCACGATCACCAAATTATCCGCCTGCTGCTCCACATCCAGGCTCGGATCAAACAGAATGTCGTATCCGGCGACCGTCACGGCGCGCATCCAGGTTCCGACCGTTCGATCCAAGACGAATCGATCGACGGCGATGTTCATGGCATCCAGACGTTTCGCGAAATCAAGGGCGCGGGTGACGATCTCGGAGGTCAGCACGGGTTTCCCGATCTCGATGGCCGCCGGCGCGGCGTCGACGAAGGTGAAAAACTTCGGCGCGGTGTCGAGCGATTCGCCGGACAGCACCGGCCCTTGCACGGGAGGCGGATGCACGAGCGTTTCGCGTTCCGCGTCCGTGATTTCCCGAATCACAATTCCCTGCTCGTCGATAAGATACGTGTGCGCGTCGTTTTTCCAAAGAAAGGTAGAGATCTTTTCCTTCACCGATACGTCGACCTCGGGCGGCTTTGCCTGGATCGACAGCTGGTCAAACGCAAACCGTTTCGACAGCCGATCTCGCAGTTCCTCTTCTCGGAACAAAAACCGGTTGTTTGCATGAAAAAACACGAGCGCGGGTTCCGCAAGATAATCGGTGACCACCTGGCGGATGTCCTTCGGATTGATCGATTCCGCGCCTTCGACGCGCACGGACGAGATGGCGAACACGGGCGAGGTCAGAAAAAAACTGACGCCCGCAACCAGGCCGCCGAGTCCGAGCCCGGCCGCGGCCCACGGCCACAGTTTTCGCTTCGGCTTCGACTGAAAATACGGGTTCTGAAACGGACGCGAACGGTAGCGGGACAGCTGGACCCGGCGAAAGTAGTTGCGGCGCGGACGATTTCGTCGCAGCGTAAGCATACTTAGACAACGAGACGCGGAAGCGAAGGATTGATGCGCGTGACGATCTCGTAGTTGATCGTCCCGACCTTTTTCGCCAGCTCGTTTGCCGAAATTTCGTGGCGCCCCATGCGCCCGATCAGAACGACCTCCTGTTCGCGCTCGATCTTCGGCACGTCCGACACGTCCACCATCATCATGTTCATGCACACGCGGCCGAGCACTTTGCAGCGATAGCCGCCGACCAGCACCTCCGCGGCGGACGAGAGCTTGCGGTCGTAGCCGTCGAAATACCCCACAGGCACCACGGCCACGCGGCTGTTACGCCGGAGGACCTCGGTTCGATTATACCCGATCGAGGAACCGACCGGGTAGGATTTTACCTGCGCGATGCGGCTTTTCCAGGCAAGCGCCGGGGTCAGCTCGGCCTTGATCCCGTGACGGCGCGCGACGAGTTCCGCCTCTTCCGAGGACCACAGTCCGTACAGACTGATCCCGGCCCGCACGAGCGTTCCCTGCGTGTCCGGATACAAAATGAGCGCGGCCGAACAGGCGCAATGCACGTGCGCGGGCGCAAACCCGGCTTCGCTCACGCGTTTCTGCGCGTCGAGAAAGCGGTGAAACTGGACGTTCGCGAACGCGGGATCTTCGGCCTCCTCGACGTTGGCAAAGTGCGTGGAAAGCCCGGTGAGTTCGACGTGCGGGCAGCGACGCAAAAGGTCGAGGATGTCTTCGAGATCGTCGATAAAAACCCCTTGCCGGGCGGTTCCGGTTTCGATTTTCAGATGCACGTGCGCTGTTTTCGCGCGCGCGGCCGCGAGCTCTTCCAGTCTGACGATCGTGTCCGGATCATACACCGTCAGTTCGGCGTCGACGTCGAGCGCGTCGGACAGTCGCTCGTCGAGCGTATACCCAAGCACGATCAGAAGCGCGCTCGGAAACAGCCCGCGCAGAAATCGCGCGTCTTCGATCGTGTCCACGCCGAACGCGTCCACGCCCGCGCGCGAAGCGATGCGCGCCACCTGCTCCAATCCGTGGCCGTACGCATTCGCCTTCACGACCGCGCAAAAACGCGTTCCGGGATTGAGCAACGAGCGCAAAGATTGGACGTTTTGTTGCAACGCCCGATCGCTGATCTCAACCCAGGTTCGGTAGTTAGGCATGCGCGGGAAAATAGATTTTTTTCAGGATGGCCGCGTTTGCCTCGAGGGAATCGTAGCCGAGCGCCTCCTCCGGCGTGACCCAGGCCGCCTGATAGGCAGCGCGATCCTCGATCCGGACGTCCGACGAGGGTGCGGCGCAGCGGAAGCAGTCGATCTGTACGTGCAGACGCCGCTCCGGCAGGTCCCAGGTGTGTTCATGCACGCACACGAACGCCGCAGAGGCGATCGCGAGCCCGGTCTCTTCCGCGATCTCGCGTCGAACGGCGGCCTGGCCGTCTTCGCCCACCTCGATTTTCCCGCCGGGAAATTCCCACTTGCGATCCCAGGCCGGTTCGTCGTCTTTTCGTTGCAGTAATAAAATCTTTCCGTCGTACTCGACAAGGCCGACGACGATCCTAATCCGTTTTTCCGGCTTGACCGACATATTCGCTCAGGATGACGAGATCCGTGTTCCATCCGCTCGAACGCATCCAACGCATCAGATCCTCGGCCAATGCCGTCTGGTCGTGGCCCAACGCGATAAGGTCGGGCCGCACGCGCGTCAGGACGGCGTACGTGCCGAGCTCTGCGTCTCCGATGATCGCCTCATCGACGCCATCGACCGCCACGACCGCTTCGCGGCGCTGCTCTTCCC
>CAZOPY010000018.1:0-13335 GCA_964581945.1 uncultured Gammaproteobacteria bacterium
GTTTGATGATGGTGAGAATCTGCCGCGGGTCATGATAGGCAACCGCGCGCGCGAACGGCAACGAAACCGTTTCGCGCTTCGGGAGCGCGAGCACGATCGCAAACAGCGCAAACGCGACGGCGACGAGCGGCGCGGTCGTGTGATCCGCCGCGGTCCCGTCCGCGTCGAACAGACAGTGCATGGCGCAGGCGATGTCCATTTCCTGATGGTCCGGCACGGTCAAAAGCGCCGCGCGTGCCCCGAGAAAGGCCAACGTGAGCAACCCAAGCAGTCCGATGATCGCCGCAAAGCGCCTCATATAGCTCAATTTAAGCACATCTGGCTCCCCTTGTCACGCAAGAGTTTTTAGGCTATGCTTCGCCAAGTATGAAGCTCAATTGGGCCGAAATGAAGCGACCCATCATCGCCCTGTCCCCCATGGCCGACATGACGGACTCGGCGTTTTGTCGTCTTGTGCGTTTGGTAACGGAGGGGACAAGGGGGTCAAACGGGACAAGGGGGACAGAGGCTATGGTTGGAAATCTTGAAAGAATAAAAACTCCACAGCCCTTGTCCCCTTTGTCCCTCGTGTCCCCTTTGTCCCCAGTCGTCTTCCGCGAAATGGTTTCGTCCGAAGCGGTTGTTCGAGGTAACGAGAAGACGCTTGGGATGACGGACATCCATCCGGACGAACGGCCGCTCGTGCAGCAGCTGTTCGGCGCGGATCCGGAGACAATGGCGCGGGCAGCCGCAAAGATCGAAGCGGATCATCATCCGGAAGGGTTCGACATCAACATGGGGTGTCCGGTTTATAAGATCGTGCACAACTTCAATGGGTGCGCTTTGATGAAGGAACCGGAGCTGGCCGCAAAAATCGTTCGCGAGGTTCGCGCGGCGATTTCGGTCCCGCTTTCGGTCAAAATCCGTCTTGGCTGGAGCAACCCAACCGACTGCATTGAATTTGCCAAAGTTCTTGAACAAGCGGGCGTTTCCCTGCTTACCGTCCACGGTCGCACGAAAACACAGGGCTATTCCGGCAAATCCGATTGGGAGATGATCCGCCGGGTCAAAGAGGCGGTCTCGATTCCGGTCCTCTGCAACGGGGATATCCACAAGGCCGATCTCGTTCCGCAAGCGCTCGAGGTTTCGCAATGCGACGGGGTACTCATCGCCCGCGGCGCGCTCGGCAACCCGTGGTTCTTTGCGCAGACCGCCGAGGTGCTCGCCGGCCGCCCGGTTCCCGAGATCACGCTCGAGGAACGCATGCGTGTGATTCGCCTGCACGCGGCGTTGCATGTCGAGCAATACGGCGAGCGTGGGATCGTTTCGTTCCGCAAACATCTTAGCTGGTACTTCAAGGGGCTCCCGCACGCGAAACTCCTGCGCGAAAACATGCACACGATCTCAACGCTCGCCGACCTGGAGGCGACGCTCGCAAAACTCACGAACGAGAGCGTCCCTGTTGCCAATGCATTCTCGACAGTCGCGGCAAGATAGCATACAGTCAATCTGTTATGCCCATCTTTGAAAAGCTCAAACCGATCCATTTGGCGGCCGTTTCGCTCGCGCTTGGCGTTCTCTGGGATGTGCTGTTTTACAACCACGTACCCGGCATTTCCGTCCCGATTTTCTGGGTCGCCCTGCTCGCGACCATCGCCCTGTTCGACCGCCTGACCCACCGCCACATGCGCTGGCATGACGTCGGCCTTTCGGTCGTGATCCTCGTCCTCTCCTCGTTTTTTGCTCTGCGGGCGAGCGGGTTTCTGCTCGCACTCGACTCGATCGCCATCATCTACCTGTTTTTCCTGCTGCTCTCGAGCCTCTACGGGGCGCGCGTGCGCTCCTACGACCTGGTGGATTTTCTCGTCTTCCCGCTGCTTGATCTGTTCGATGCGATCCTGAAGCAAAGCGGAATCCTCCGCGAGTTCCGCCTGGCTGCGTCCGAACGCACGCGGCGCATCGTCGTCGGGGTCGCGGCGGCATTCGTCATCGGGGTCGTGTTCGTGGCGCTGTTCTCGTCCGCGGACCTGGTCGTGTCAAAACTACTCAACTCCGTTTTCGCGCCGGACTTCTTGACGAAGGTAGTGCGCCACGTGATCACGGTCGGGATGGTTTCGATCGGGCTGTTGCTCGCGTTCGCTCCCGCGTTCTGGCGCAGGCGCGACCCGCGCGAAATCAAGGCGCCTCACTGGAACAAAGAGATCGGTCTCGAAGCCGCGATCGTGTTCGCGGTTTCAAACGTGCTGTTCCTGGGATTCATCCTGGTCCAGGCCGTGTATCTGTTCGGCGGCCAGGACAACATCGCAAAATTCGACATCACCTACGCCTCGTATGCGCGCGAGGGATTTTTCCAGCTCTTGGTCGTCGCCCTGATCGTCGCGCTGCTCGTCTGGGCCATGCGGTACACGAACGATGGGCGATACAAGCGGGCAACGGAGATTCTGGCCGCGCTCTTGATCGGTCAGACGTTCGTCATCCTCGCCTCCTCGTGGACGCGGCTGTCGCTGTATGAACAGGCGTTCGGGTTCACGGACCTGCGGCTGTTCAGCCACTACTTTTTGATCGTAGTCGCCGTGATCATGGCGATCATTCTCGCCAGTCTCATCTTCCGTTTCTCGAACAACCACCTGCTGACCAGTTTCATCTGGGTGTTTGCCCTCGCGCTCATCGGCTTGAACCTGTTAAACCCCGATGCGTTCGTGGCGCAAGCAAACATCGCCCGGGCAGAGGCCGGCGAACGTCTTGATTATCGCCAGCTGTTCGAGGATCTGTCCGACGACGCCGCACCTGCGATCGGCGCGTACGTTTCGAGCGATGCGTTTCAGAGCGTGTTTCAGGAACAGATCGACTGTTTGAAAACGCTTCACGAGAATACCGAGAAGATCGTGAGCCTGCACAACACGGTCCGCGGAAAACAGGCTTCGCCGGAACTGGCCGCCGACCAAGCAGAGCTGGCCAGTCTCGAAGCGGCACAACAGGCCCTCCCCTGCTACGCCAACCGAGAGCCGGAGGTGAAAACCGAACTCCAGACCTGGCTGAGTCTACCGGCCGTCACGGACTGGCAGTCATGGAACCTGTCACGCATGGACGCGCAAAACATTCGCGACACCCTGAACGCGAGCGGAACGTTCGCAACCAACTAATCGCCTATGCCCCTCCCAACAAAACAACGCTGGCTCGCTCTCGCCTGCGCCGCGGCCATTCTCGTTGCCGCCCTGTGGACCGTCGGGACCTTCTCCGGCGATCACGCCGGACCGAACACCGCTCCGGTGCAACAAAACACGGCCGTCGTTTCAAACGCGCCGACCGAAACCCCTCCAACAGAACCGGAGGAGCTCCCCTGCCCGTCAGACTGGCAGCCGTTTGCGCTGACCGGGGTCCCGCTCACCTTCTGCTCTCCGTCTTCCTACGGCGAGGCCATGGAAATCGGCGACGCAAACGAAACGCACGTCACCTTCCAGTCGGAAGAACTGTTTGAAGTAACCTTCCTCACCCAAAACGGCGCGCAGGTTGAAGGGGACGCTCCGGAACTGGTGGACTTCGCCTGTCTCACGCACGAAACCGCGCAAACCGCAAAAAATTGTTTTGATCCGAGCAACCGCGTCGGCGACATCGACATGCAAACGCTGCCGGACGGAGAAAAGATGTTCGTCGCGCATGTCGAGGTTCCGGTCCTCGGAGGCGACGACCGATACATCGACTCGTTGTTTGTGCTGGTCCCAACCATCGTCGGAACCGACTGGCATCTGCAAATCAGTGCCACGAACGACGAGCTGGAAGCCGCCAAAGCATTTCCCTTCTATGTCCAGCCTGCGCGCTAGGGCGCGTACGTAAACGAAATCCGTCCAAGTACCTGCCCGCGTTCCGTTTCGACCACCACTCGCCATTTCCCCGTGGCGAGATTTGTTTTGTACGAATACCCGCGATACCCGCCGTCGCGCCCGCCCTTGATCGAATACGAGAGGCGATCCTTTGTGACCCAGGCGTTCGTGGTTTCATCAAAGTATTCCCATCGGTGATAGATTCTCGTTTCGAGCGCGGTGGGCGCAAAGATCGCGGTGTAGGCGTACACGCGACCGTCCGGATCCGCGTGCACGGTCTGGCCGGGGAGGAGTTGATCGAGCCAGCTCTCGTCTTCCCCGTCGAGCACATACTCGCCGCCAATCACCTGGACGTTGTGGTAGATCCCCGCCTCGCGAATCGAGAGCGGGATCGGCGGGATCACGTTCAAAAAATACAGCGCATTCATCACGAGGAAAACTCCCGCCACCGACATCGCCATCCGTTTCGTCTCGTGCCGAATCGAGGGCGAGAGCCAATAGATGAGTGCGATCATGAGCAACACGATCGCCGAGCTCACCGCGCCGCCGAGAACAAAGGTCGAGGCGCTCAACGAGTGGAACAGAAACGGAAACAGAAGCGTCATGTATGCGAACAAGACGAATGCGTACACCCCGACCTGCACCGGGACGCGCAGATAGTAATGACGGAACACTTCGTTCGAGGCGACCAAGAGAACGAACGCCAGCATGATCGGCCAGCTGACGGAAACGCTCCCGCTCACCCAGTAGAAGATGAAGGCCGTCGCCATCAGCGACCCGAAAGAGAACTGGAGAACGAGCGGGGCGACAAACCGCAAATAACTGAACGCCTTGCCGCGCGGCATGTGCAGATTCCCGTCGTAAATCTCCATGTACAAAATGGCGAGTCCGGCGAGCGCCGCCCGAATCCCAAGCTGGAGAAAGGTCAGGGAGATTTCCAGGTGCTGAAACGCCACCCAGTCGAAAAGAAACCCGGACAAAATCAGTCCAGGCACGAGCACCCGCTGGTACTTCTCGGACAATCGCTTCAGGTGCTCATCCAACTTCAATTGCTTCAATTTCGAGATCATGAGAGCATCATACATGATATGTTCATCTCCATCATCACGGACTGCGACGACGGCAACGCCCGCGTCCGCCAGCAAACCCGCTATAACGTGCTTTTCCCAGGCGTCGCCGCGAGCTTCATGGGCGTCTCCTCCGATATCGAAGCCGCCGGCAACCTGATCGACACCCTCGACGCCGCCGGCGAAAGCGAAGGGATCATCGCCGTAAACGTAGCCCCAAGACACGGAGCCGCAAAAAAATGGCCGAACGGAACCCCCTTCGGCTACTTCTGGTTCAAAAAAATCCTGGTCGTCTGCACGATCGACGGCGAGGTCCTGTCCCTCGTGAAAAAATTCGGCCTAGCCGACCACGTAAACGTCACCGACATCCGAGAGGTGATGCCCCTAGGCGGTTACGACGAAGACGAGGTAGATTTCGCCGCGAAATCACAGTTCCGGAGCTTCAACTATCTGCCGCGCCTCGCTCGGATCGTCTGGGATAAAAAGGAGGTCAGGTCCGAGAAGCTAAGCTTCAAGGAAATCCCAGACGCGACGACAGGCGTCTGGTGGATCGACACCTTCGGCAACTGCAAAACAACACTGCTCCCAGAGGATATCGCGTTCGAGCACGGAGCCAAGCGTTCGATCACGCTCCACTCGCTCATTGTTGAGGCGGTCTGCTACAACCAACTCCGCGACGTCCCCGACTACCACACCGGCCTCACGATCGGCAGCTCCGGCTACGGCAACAAACGCTTACTCGAGCTCGTCGTGCAAGGAACGAGCGCAGCGAAGCACTACAACATCACAAAGAAGGACACATTCCAGATCGCAACCGGAAAATAGCGCGGGTTTTCCACAAAAGAGGGGTTGACAAAATAATCGTGAGGTGTTAACGTTTAAACAAGCGAGTAATGCTCTGCTTCTGCAGATCTTTCCTCTCGGTGTCCACCGAACGCCCCATTTCCTGGGGCGTTTTGTGTTCAAAAAATCCCGACATGGACCTGGGCCTGTGGAGGTAACAGTAGCCTTGCTCGTTTTGACACCGAGAGGTGCGGGTGCAACTCCCGTCAGGTCCACCAACGCCGGGACCAACCTCCGCCTCGTCGCTCGACGGGGTGGTTTGGTTTGCGGTCTGGGAGGTACTGACTCAACAAATCGACGGTCTCTTGCACCTGTTGTTCCGTCATTGATTTCGAAAATTTGGTAATGAGTGGCAACAGCTTGTCACGCTCAACCACATAGATACCTCGGGCCGTCTGATGAAATCTTACGACTGCATCTGAAAATACAACAACGGGTCGCACAGCGATGCCGCTTAATTGATTATTAAGCACGCCACGGACGCTAATCGTTTGGCTCCAAGCCTGTTTCAAAAAATCTTTTTCGAACGGCTTGTTTTTCCCATGAACCAAAATAGTTCCGTTAAACCGGACCCAACCCTCGTGACTTTTTACCTCGACTGTCCAAACCCCCGTTGGACCCACAACAACGAAATCGATATTTCCATGGTGTCCGAGGATCACGTCCGGAAACACCACATATCCAGGCGGGAGCTGGTCCAAAACTTTTTCTATTTTGTGTTCACCGAGGGCACCCATCATCCACGGCTCCGCCCCTTTCATCTCCCGGGTGTACACAAGCAGAAGCACAAGCAATAGGGCGGAAATAATCAGCACACTGGATGCTGACGTGTTTAGACTCATCCAAATATCGTGAAAAAAGAAATCAAGGATGATAACCAAAATGAAAATCAAACTGATGAACGCGGCGGCGCCCAAGTGACGAGCAATATTTTTCTGAAGATACGAACCCATAAAAAGCACCGCCGCAGAATTTTGCATTTATCTTGTCACCAACCAATCCCGCAAACGCTCCGTCGCACGCACGTCATCCTCGTTGTAATTGATAATGTCCTGCAAGATGGCTCGATCCCCTTTTTCGAGCCATTCTTCGTACCAAAAAATCGACTGCGCCCCGCCAGCTTTTTCGTGTCTCCACTTGAACTTCAAAATCTGCTTCGCAATATCCTTGATCGAATAGAAATACAGCGGGAGCACCACATTTTTCTGAACCACCTCTGCCAGGTCCACAAAGTTGCCGACAAACGCATGCAGCGCCTCTGAACCGCCGTAGCGTTTCTCGAGCGCGTTGCACTGGTCCACTTCGTAGTGATGATAGTGCCAGATCGTGATGTCCTCCTTCGGGAGCAGCTCGAGCCAGGCGAGAAACTGTTTCCACATGTCCTTTTCGTCTTCCGGCTGCTCGGCCAAAAAATACAGGAAGTACTTTCCGTTCTCCGGCTTGTGCACCTGCCCGATCTTCGCGTACTTCCCTTCCGGATCCCCCACAACCCAAAACCCCCACAGATACTGGAGCTGCATGAGCGGATCCCCTTCAATGTCAAAATACACATTCAACGACGTCTCCGGAAATTTCGGTTTCCCGGTCCAGAGCACCTCCTTGTTCATGAGCGACTGCGCCTGCACCTTGATCCGCGCCAGCGTCTTCGCACTCGCATACGGAATCTTCGGCAACGCCCCAACATCCATCTTCGCCGCATCCGCCACGGTATTGATCCCATTCTCTCGCAGCGCCCCGTGCGAGCGAGACTGGAGCTTGTACAAAAGAGCGATGTCATTCGCCTCGATCGCCTCATGCTTGCATTGCTCGTACCACGGACTCTGCTTGCAATCCGACGTGAGCCGAAGCGCCGGCTTCTCTCCGCGCATCACCGCCAAAATCTCGTCGATCTTCGCCATCGTCTTCGCCCGATGTTTCGCCGTCACCGCAAACGCGATCCGCTCCTGATCCCGATTGATAATCGCCATCTCCTCCGGAAACACCCCTTGGACCTTCTCCAGAATCTGCGCGTACAACACGAGCTGCATCCACTGCTCCGGTTTGATCTCCGAAGAAGACTTAATATCCACCGGCACATAATAATAGTCCCCAAACAAAGACCGCCCCGCCTTCCTCTCCAACAAATCCGGCCGCCCCCGGTACAACACCCCATTCACCTCCACCTGAATCGCCCCCTGATAAATCAACGCCGCCCCCTCCCGCATCAACCCCAACGTCCGAGCCACCGCCGCCTCCGGCCGCCGCTCCTCCACCTCCACAACGTCGAGCCCCTTGATATACCGCTCCTCATGCAGCACCCCCGCCTCCAACAACTTCTCCATGAGCGCCGGCGTCTCTCCCTTCTTCGACGGATCGTCAAAAAGATCATGCCAAATCCAGCTGGGGCATGTGGAGAATTTGTAGAAGAGGGATGGGGTGAAGATGAGGGGGGACATGCTCGAAGTTATTTCATCAAAGGCTTCCAATTGTTAAGATATTTACTCATTTCGAGTTCGGTCCCGGCGCCGCCCTCGATATCAAATGCTCGTTTTCCCCGAGGATCTATCCAGATAAAAAAATCGTAACGGTTTCCGCCACCTCGGGTTTTTTTCTTTAAGCAAATATTACGAAACTCTTTCGTTGGAACAACTAGAAAGTCTATTACGATCGATTTTTTGGTTGAGTCGTCTTGGAAGCTATGAAGTACAAAAATATAAAAATCGATTTGATTTGTTGGTTGAAATATCCTGTCCTTTCTCAATGTAAACCAGGTCGCGCTACCATTTCCATATCTGACTGTTTCTGTTTTTCTCGGCTCATACGTACGACTTCCCTTGACTTGAAGTGTGATACATCGGCGGCTGTTTAGATTCATCAATAACAAATCGATATCAGCAAGCATGCTGTTCAACGGGATAAATACCTCGTACCGTCTCCCGAGAATACTTTTGAGTGTTTCAGTGACAACAAGTTCGTCGATCTGCAGAGACCAGAGATTTTTCAAGCCCATATTGCCTTCCTATTTTCCTTGAGAAATAACGACTTTTTTGGGGGTGATGTCTCCCTCGAGAATTACTTCGCCGTCCAAATTTTTGACGACGAACTCTGCACCGTTTGGTAGATCGACCCCGCTCGAACGAATAATACACATAGCCTCTACAGCCATCTCAATAACTTCCGTTTCGCCACTGGCCACTGTCGTCACCTCGAATCCCGGCATGCTCCAAAATGAACTGTTGCGTTCAGGCTTTTCATGTATAAAAATTTGTATTTGCATACGAGTTGAATGAACTAAATCTTCTCTAAACTTGATGTATTGCCACATCTCACGCACTATGTCGTTTCTGACGAAAATATTTTTTCACCGGCTCTGCAACTTTCATTTCGTTTATCTCACGAGCCAAACAATAAGGCGACTTAAACCATACCCGCAGCGGCTTGGCACCCCTACTCGAGTTACAGCTCCAGCAAGAAATCACAACCGTCGAGGGATCATTCCAGGGCGGGATGATATTTAGATGTTCAATTGTCCACCAATTCCCCCGCAAACCAGCAGCACGGTGTGGCATCAACTTTTTATGACAATATACGCAAGTTTTATCTCTTGCTCGAATTCTGCTTAGCGCTTCCTCGGAGAGTCCGTACGAATTATACACAGTTAGATGAAGAGCATTTTTTCATCTTGATCAGGGCTCAGAAAATTACCATCGAATCTGACACCGAACCATTAAATGATTACTCCCACCAGAATCTACTTGACCAGTGTGTTAATTTTTTCTAGTAGACTTTTTCGAAAAATTTGTCCAAGATATTTCATTTGGCCATCAGTAACGAGAAACACGTTTGATCGGCTATTCTCGAGAAGCAGGATCGCATCATAAATGCTCTTATTGCGTCCGATCATTATTGCCGGTTGTTGATTCCATGACAAATCCTTTATGTAGGAGCCCGATAGGGGCATACGATTAGCCAAAGCTTCCAGGAAAGAAAAAACGTTTTCTCTATTAATAACTCCCTGAATCTTCCCGTCGTCACCTACATAAACAACGAGCACATCTTGAATAGACTCGGGCTTTAGCAAATCTAAAACTCTCTCGGCTGGTTCATTTGGCCGAACGATGTATCGCGAAATATCATCATCTGATATTAGCGATACAGGCTGCTTTATTAGTTCAGAAAGCTTCATAATCAGCTTTTGCGTCGTCTTCGTGAGGCAGTCCCCTGTGCCCGAATAACGTCATTAATCCTCCGCTGAAAATCCGCATCGGTCTGTTTTTCCGGATCTTGAGCCAGGCGTTTTTCCTCGTCAATAATATGTCTTGCGATGTTTAACTTTTCATCTTGAGTCGGTTCTGACAATCTTCCAGAGAGAAATTGTGCTACCACAGCCGGCCAGGTTGCACCCAAAATTAAGCTTTGAATAGCTACGAAATTTGGGACGTCAAATTGAAAAACAGTTGCAACCGAGCCTCCGATAAATCCATACCAGAAACACTTACTTTTACTTACCTTGGCTTCTTTAGAAAAAAATGGCTCCATGATTATTCTTCTATTTTCTTCATTGGAACCGATGAATTTGAAATAGAGAGCTGTAATATATGCAACTGAACCCAAAAATCCAACGATAAACGCACCGAACAATTTTCCGTTCGATGTGATAACCACTCCAAAATTAGACAAAAAGGACATTACAGACGATAAATCCATACCAACAATTGTGGTTGTAGTCCTAGCGGATTCACATTGATATACTACCCCATGTTCTATTTTTTTAGAAGATAGGGCCTTTGCAACTCGCACCAGGCTAAATGTTCACAAAAGTGCCGTTCATCAAATTGCGGTAGGTGATTTATAGAATTGTGCGCGAATCAATATCGATTCTGCTCCGGACAAACTTCTCCGTATCTTTATCTATAAAAAACACGTAACACCCTTTCATTCCACGGGTCAGTAAAACGCGATATGTATTCTTAACGAGCTCAAGATATTGTTCCTTTGATCGTTTCGCCATCGAGTCTGAAGATTTTTCTGGATGTCCCTCCCAGGTCTGCTTTTCAAAATTATAAACTAAATCCTCACCGATGATCACACCCACGTAATCGAATTCAAAGCCCTGAGCGGTGTAAATACAGCCAATTTGGTTTATTCCATTTGGATCGTAAGCCCACAATGACGCCTTCGGGATGCCTTTTGCCAATTTTTTCGCTTCGGGTCGTGCGTCCCATGGTCTCTTAAATTCTCCGATAACAATATCGTTTAACAACAGTCCATTCTCGTCTGGCATCGACCACGGCCAACAAAATCCCGCAGTCAGTCGTGCCGAATATCCCTGTTTGTGTTTATTCATGATAGCCTCTTCAAGCTCTTCCGGGGAACCAAAAATCTTAAAATCGAACTCGTCATGTTGATCCCAAATAACATTGGCGGTACGTTTAACCGCCAGAGTGTTATTTATCCAATTAACAAATGCGTCAGAGCCGTTACACCGAAATTGGGCTTCTAATTCAAACTCTATCAAATCAAAGTCATGTTTTTTGGCAAAACTCCTGATATATGCGACTGAACCAATCTCGTTCGGACGGACAATCTGATTGTCGTCGATAAAAAAGACGATGACATTCGAAGCATGCATCAGTTCCTCAATTTGCGCTTGATCCGAACGTTTGTCTCTCCGTGTCCATCTGCCATTACTCGTTTCTCGCAGGCGGTGCGCTTCATCGCAGATCAACACATCAACTACATTTTTTTCTGCCTGGGTGAAACTATTGAAGTATTTAAATTGCGTCGAGCCACGGACGCCGATGATTTTCCTTAATGTCTCAGTGAATGCCCTTGATCCTGTTGCATACTGGGCGTTGATCCCTTCAAGAGAAAGATCCGCCATCAGGTTGAGAGCTATGACTGACTTGCCAGTTCCGGGTCCGCCCTTCACTACGACAATAGTGGGCTTAGCTAATTGGGCTCCCTTCCGTGCGAGTGTTCTGATTTTATCGTAAACGACGAGTTGCTCATCCAGAAGTACGTACTCTGACTTTCCTTTAATGACTCTTCCGATATGATCCATCAGCTTTTTGCTTGCTCTCTCCCGACCACCTTCTACACGCGCCAAGACCTGTGTGCCATTTCCCCGCTCTAGGCGCTCGAGAAGATATGCACACATCCGGTTTACTTCATCAGCAGTAAAAAGAGGAGTTCGTTCCTCCACCTCTTGAAATTTTGCATCAAGCAATGGATCATTTTTTTCAGGGTGATGATTATGTAGGTAAGCGCAAGAATTCAAAATTATTGGATTTGGACCCTCATAGAAAGCGGAATTACCGTCGCCTAGGAACATTCTATATCGATCCGCTTGGACGGAGGGGTGAAGCCGGTCGCGCATTCCCCCACCCTCCCATGTTACTACTTCGTTCGGGCCTTCGGATGGTTCGCATTTTTCCCATTGTTTTAACTCAATGATCACGGCATGATCCTTTCCAATCGTATCCTGGCCACAAATCAGACAATCGATCCTCTTTGATGTGAGTGGGATCTGATATTCAAGAATCACCCCATTATCAGTCAGGTTGGCTAATTGAAATACCTGCGAGAGCGCTCGAAGTGAATTTTGCCAGGCCCTAATCTGCGACGATTGCGGGTAGTACCGAAAATAATCAAAAAAAGCCAGCCGAAGCCTTTCTGCGATCTGATTCTGGACGGTGTCCAGAATAAATTGCTCTGAAGTACCCGAGTATAACCTCATAGCTCAGTGTATTTTTTGTGATTGCCTTTGGACTTCTCAACGGGATACTTGGACTCAGATTTTTCAAGTTTTTTCTTCAACGCTTCGGCTGGATCAATCTGAAAATCATTCGCGATCAAAAGCACCCAATAAAAAACATCTGCGAGTTCGTCTGCCACTTCGGTTTTGTGTTCCAAAATATGCTTCTGCATCTCCTCAGTGTTCTTCCACTGAAAATGCTCACCAAGCTCACCAGCTTCGAGCATCAATGACAAACAGACGTCTTTTGGGTTATGAAATTGCTTCCAATTCCGAGCGTCACGAAACGATACAATACGATCGGTGAGTTCTTGAATCTCTGACATACAAACGGGCCGATCAAACTATTTGTAACCCTTATCCGCCCCCATCATACCCTAAAAACCCCCACAACAGTGAGGGTTTTCCACAGGGTCTTTTGGGTCCTCCCCTCCTCCCTCCCCGGCTTCTTGGCGGCTGCGACGTGCGGTTTCTTCAGGACCGCCCGTGAAGCGGATGCAGATCTTCCCCACCCGGACCTTCCCGAGGAGGATCCAGCAAAATCCCGCCCAAACATCGGTCGTTTTTCCACAGGATTGGGGTTGACAAAAATACCTGACTGTGCGATATTTAAATAAACCTTGTGAGGTCCTTCATGGACTAAATCTCTGGGTGGCAGAACGCAAGTCCCACGTTCAACCGCGGGACTTGTGTTTTTTTGTACCCCGGTGTGACTCGGGCTCGTGGAGGTAACGGTAACCTCGCAAGGTTTGCCACCCTGAAATACGGGTTCGAATCCCGTCGAGTCCATACCCGGGACCACCCACTGCCGCGTCGCAAGACGCGGTAGTTTGGTTTTCCGCAACCGAATCGCCCAAACATCGGTTGTTTTTCCACAGGATTGGGGTTG
>CAZOPY010000019.1:0-13316 GCA_964581945.1 uncultured Gammaproteobacteria bacterium
GGCGAGATGACCTTCAAGGTGCTGACCGCGAGCGTCACCTATTTCCGCGGCCAGCCGGGCGACGAGGCGGTCGTGCTCGTTCCGAAATCCACGCCGAGCGTGTGGGCGGCGGTCGAAAATATCGTCAAAAAATAGGGCGAGTAATCCACAATTGTGCGCACGGAGGGGGAGTGATAAAGTAGCCGAGCTTATGGAGACCCTCTACCGAAAATATCGGCCGCAGACCTTTGCGGATGTGGCGGCGCAGGGCCACGTGACGGCCACGATCCAGAACCAGCTCCGAAGCGGGCGGGTCGCGCACGCGTACCTGTTTACGGGTCCGCGCGGGGTCGGGAAAACAACGATGGCGCGTTTGATCGCGAAGGCGGTGAATTGCGTTGGGAAGCGGAAGAAGGACGAGGTCGAACCGTGCAACGCCTGCCCGGCCTGTTTGGAGATCACCGGCGGTTCGTCGCTCGATGTGTATGAGATCGACGCGGCTTCTCACACCGGGGTCGATAATGTGCGCGAGAACATCATCGAGAGCGTTCGGTTTGCGCCGAACAAGTTGAAGTACAAGGTGTACATCATCGATGAAGTGCACATGCTGTCGACCTCGGCGTTCAACGCGCTTCTGAAAACGCTTGAGGAACCGCCGGCGCACGCCCTGTTTATTCTTGCCACGACCGAAATCCACAAAGTGCCGCAGACGATCGTCAGCCGGTGCCAGCGGTTCGATTTCAAACGGATTCCTGCAAGCGAGATGGTCGCGCGGTTGAAGACGCTGTGCAAGGAAGAAGGGTTCAGCGTCGCGGACGAGGTGCTGTTCGCGATTGCGCGGAATGCCGAAGGGTGCGAACGCGATGCGGAAAGCCTGCTCGGCCAGCTGTTTGCGATCGGCGAAAAAAAGATCGGGATGGAAGAGGCGTCGCTCGTGCTTCCGGCCGCGCACACGGAAACGGTCGCCGGCTTCGTCGAAGCGATCACGAAGCGCGACGCTGCCGCCGCGTTGCGTCTCCTGAACGAGCAGCTGGAGCAGGGGATGGACATGGGTGTATTTCTCGACGCCGTCGTCGCGTTTCTCCGCACGCTTCTGTTCGCCTCCCTCGGCGGGCTCGAGCGATTTCAGGACGAATACGACGATCAGACCCTCGCGCGCATGAAGCAGATCGGCGCCGCGCTCACTCCGCTCCGGATGACCGAAGCGATCGAGAAGTTTCTCGACGCGCGACGTTCCACCCGCTCGGACATGATCCCGCAGCTGTCCGCCGAGCTCGCGGTCATGAAGCTGTGTCAGGACGCCGCTCCCGTTCGGCAAGAGGTTGCTGCGTCGGCTGCGCCTCCTCGCAATGACAAGGTGGATTTTAAGACGCCGGAGGTTGTTTCAAGCCGTCCGATCGAACCGATGGCCACCGAACCTCTCGTTGCCGAGACGGTTGTGTTTGAATCCGTCCCCGTGATCAGTCTCGAGGAGGTGCAAAAAAAATGGCCCGAAGTGTTCCAGCAGATTCAGGCGTGCAACGCATCGCTGCCGCTCATCATGCAAAGCGGACAGGTAAGCAGCGTCGTTGGTGATGTGGTCGAGATGCGGTTCAATTATTCGCTGCACGCCGAAACGCTCAATCGCCAAAAAAATCGCGTGCTCGTCGAAGAGGTGATTGCGAAGGTGCTCGGTCGTCCCATCCGGCTAAAGGCGATCCACGAGCCGGGCGCGGATGAGACGGCGGACGCGCTTTTGCAAGAATTCGGCGGATCGGTCATCTAACGGCGCTTGCCTTGACGGGCGGGCGCTTTTTTGATTGAATGCCCGTCCGAGGAGGGTGAGATGCGCGTCTACTTCTGGGCGATGCGGCATGGGGAGAAGCAGGTGGATGGGACCGACGATCCCGAGCTGACCGAGCGCGGGTTCCGCCAGATCGAGACGGCGGTGCGAACGCACCTGGTCGGTCGAGAGATCGCGACGGCGTTCCACAGCGATCGTCGGCGCACGAAACAAACGGCCCGCGCCGTGCTCGAGCTTCTCGGTTCCGACGCGCCGATGCGTCAGGAACGCAACTTCTCGTACACCTGGGTGGACGACGCGATCTACCCGCGCTTCTCGTTCAAGGAGGCGGAACGCAAGATCAACGGCGAGGTCGGGGACGGCAAGGCCACGGTCCACGACTGGCTGCGTCACTGGCCGCCGGCCTGGGGCGTCATGACGCGCTTCTACGACATGATGGCCAACATCGCGCGGACCGACCTGTCCGGGCGTGCGGGAGAGGGGGAGGACATCCACTACCTGATCGCGAGCCACAGCCCGATGGCCGAACTGTGCGCGCCCGATCCGAAGGCGATGCTGACGCTTGGCTTCGCGGACATCGTCCGCTACGCGTTCGAGCTCGGGCTCACGCAGCCGCATCTTGCCGAGGCCGTTCGTCTCTCGTGCCCGGAGACCACGTGAACATCCGACACAAACGCGCGTTCCTCCTCCATCAGGGGATCACGAAGGAGATCGCCCGCTCCATCGCAACCGATCGCGCCCGCGACCCGCCGGAGCAGCCATCTCCGCCGCCCGAACCAAAAACGACGGAGCCATTCGACCCCGTCGTCCCCACGTCCCCGCCGGTCCCAGACTGAGCGGGTTTTATATTTTGCGGACGATCCCTTTTGTCGCGTCCACTTCGACCTCGTCTCCGTTCATCAGGTTCTGCATGGCGGTGTGACAACCAACGATACAGGGAATACCGAGCTCGCGTGAGATCACTGCCGCATGGGATGTGATCCCGCCTTCGTCGGTGACGATCGCGCCGGCTTTGCGTGCGATAACCATCATGTTTGGTTGCGTCATGCTCGTCACGAGCACCTCGCCCTTCTGGAAGTCCTTCGTGCTCTGTTGGAGCATATCCAGATCACCCGCGACGACCTTGCGAACCCGGCCTGTATATTGTCCGCTCGAGGCGACTTGGCCCTTGAATGTCGTCTGATTCGTTGGTGCCGAAATTCGTTCTTGAAACAGGGTTTGCGCCGCGTTTGCCTCGACCATCCGGATATCTGATCCGGGAATGTAATCAATCGCGTACGCCCGCCGACGACCCTCGATCGTTTTCTTCAGATCGTGGCTTTGATCAAGTGACTCTTCGATTTCCGGCGGCGAAATGAATGCGATGAGATCCTCGAGCGGAGCGGACAAATCAGCGGCGAGACGTTTCCAGAACTGTCGAGCGAGAAAGTAACATCCGGCCCAGTAGGATTTGATTTCGAGGCGCCGAATGGATTGGCCCTGGAGAAATTTCGCGAGGTAACGCGCACGTTCCTCGTCGTCACTAAGTTGCGAGAGAATCGAGTCTTGCGTCGCAACAAGCTCTGTCTTTCGTTTGGTGAGATCGCTCTCAGGACGGGCTTCACGGCCGCGCAGAAACGCGAACGCCTTCTGTTCGTCGAATTGTCCGAAGACAAGCCAAGGGAAGCGTGACAGATGGGCGAGAAGGGCGGCCTCGTCTCGATTTTCGAGCGCTTCCCAGGCCATCTCTTCTTTTTGCACCTCGTCGTGTTCGCGTGATGTTGCAAGCGCCTCGAACGCTTTCGATGCTTCGGACCCAAGGTGCCGCTCGAGAATGATGAGGAGCTCTCGTTCGCTTGTAAACGTAAACTCTGGCCGCGTGCTCCCGAAATAGGCGATGGCGTCGCGCATGTATTCGGCGAATTGTTTATGATCTGCACGTAGGACATCAGGCGACGCGGTCGCGTAATCTGTCCGTTCAACGCGACGAATCCACATCCACCATGTTTCGAGCTCACGTTGATAGTTTGCCTCGTAGGCAGCGAGAAAGGTCGGATCAAGATATTTCGGACTTTCCTCCGAACGGAACCGTTCGAGATCTTCCTCGCGCATGTAGGCAGTGATCACGCTTCCGTCGTAGTACTGGAATAGTGCGGCGGTTGGGAAGACATCGTGCCGATCGCGCAACGCCAACGCGGTCCCCCAATAATTGGGTAGGGTGGGCGTCGAACTCCACATGAACGTGTATCGGCTCATACGCGACGGACGATCCCTTTCGTGGCGTCCACCTCCACCTCATCACCGTTCTGAAACACTTTGGTCGCAACCTTCGTACCGATCACACACGGTTTGCCGAGTTCGCGGGCGATGATGGCGGCGTGGCTCGTGATTCCGCCTTCTTCGGTGACGAATGCGGCGGCGCGTTTCATGGCGGGGATGAATTCGGGGTTGGTCATTGGAGAGACGAGGATTTCACCGTCGAGGACGGCGGCGCAGTCGGCGGTTTTTCGGACGATGCGGACGTAGCCGCGCGCGATCCCGGGCGAGGCGATTTGGCCGCGTACCTCGCTCACGACCGAGCTTTCCGGTTGGTCGTCGACGAGCTCGAATCCTGTGCGTTTCAGAAATGCCTCGAGCGATTCTTCGGCGAGCGTGCCGTTGATCATCACGTATTCATCGTGTCGTTGGGCGAGCGTCTCCTCACTCGGGATGCGATCTGCGAGGAATTCTTCTTCCGTGATCGATGCGGCGTGCGGGTGCGTTGGGTAGAGCGCTTCGAGGCTCGACTGGATCAATCGACGGATCGGATGGCCGACCTCGTGGTCAATCGCACGCACGCGGAGCGCGAGCGCCTTGAGCGAGTCGGACGCCTCGGCCACATCCGGGAGCACGTACGCCCAGAACAGTCCTTCGGCGGACTTGGCGTCAACGGCGAGCAATCCGATCAGTTCGTCCCGCGTCAGCGCGCGGCCTTTGGCGAGGAACCCTTTCTGTTCTTCGAGCCACGTTTCGTAGTTCGCAAACAGTGTGCGCAGAGCGCCGTCATTTTCCCGCACAAAGCGCGGCATCCCGGCTTTGTAGGACGCGTCCGCCTCGCCGCGGAAATAATATTCCGCCACCCCCTCGCGCTGGATGAGCAGTTCGAACGGCTCCATCGCCGGATCGACATGGGTCTCGCGGTAGCGAAGATCGTTTGATCGCGTTTTGTGCTGGAAACGAATCACCGGCTCCTCGCGAACAAGGTATTTGTAGAAGCGCGTCGGGGTCATAAGGTCGTGATAGGACGAGACTGAACGATGAAAAATGCGCCGCGTTCGAACGCCCATTCAATGTCGCAGGGGAAACCGTAGTGGGTCTCGATGCGCACGCAGAGTTCGGCGAGCTGCGCGATCTGTTGATTGTTGATTTTCTGCGCGCCGCGCTTGGCACCGAGGATCGGGATGCGCTGGTTGCCGTTCTGCCCGCGCACGAGCATCTCTTCCTGCTCGCTCACGTTCACGTCGAGGAGCGCTCCGTTTGATTTCGAGACGACGTACGCGTCAGGCGTGATCTCGCCTCCGACGAGCAATTCGCCAAGCCCCCAGCACGCCTCGATGATCATCTGATCGCGGTTTTTCGTCACCGGATGGACAGTGAAACACACCCCGGCGACCTCGCTCGCCACCATTTTCTGGACAACGACGGCCACATTGATGTCCACGTTCATCATCCCCTGTGATTGACGATAGGCGACGGCGCGCGGGCTGTCGAGGGATGCCCAGCAGCGGCGGACGTTTTCGATCAGCGTCTGTTCGGTTGTGTTCAGGTAGGACTCAAGTTCGCCGGCCCAACTGCAGGCGCTGCCGTCCTCGCAGGTCGCGCTTGAGCGTACGGCCACGTACTCGCTCCCGAGCGCGCGGAACGCGGCGAGGATCTCCTTCTCGAGTTCCGGAGACAGGCGGTTGTACGCCTCCGCGAGGATCACAAACCCCGGCGGAACCGGGATCCCCGCCTGCGTCAGCTCGCCAAGCGACGCCCCTTTGCCTCCGGCCGTGGGCGCGTCCTGTTTACTGAGCTCGGTGAACGGTTTTAATGCGTCGATCATAGGCGGCGGGTAAGCGTCCGAGGCGGCATCTGTCAATGTTGATATTTCAACGCCGAGTTGGTATTATGGACGCCGACACAATTATGCTTGTTTATTGGCTGCTTTTAGGAATTGTTTCATTCGTTTTGCTGCTTACGACAGCGAAGCTGTTGCTGGAGCTCTGGTTTGCGCTCGCTGTAAAAGGGGCCCCGTCGCGCGCGTCCGCGCCGGCCAAGCCATTCGTCTCGATCCATGTTGCCGCGCACAACGAACCGCCGGAATTGGTCAAAAACACCCTCCACGCCCTGAGCGCTTTGAACTATGAAAAGTTCGAGGTGCTCATTTTGGATAATAACACCGAAGACGAGAAGGTGTGGAAACCGGTGCAGGCGTACGCGAAACAGCTCGGTCCGCGGTTTCGATTCTACCACAAAGAGGGGATGACGGGATTCAAGGCCGGGGCGCTGAACCACCTGAAGACGCTCATGGATTCGCATGCGGAATTCATTGCGATCGTGGATGCGGATTATGTCGTGGATCCGGAGTTCCTGAACGCGGCCATGGAATACTTTGTCGACGATCACGTCGCCTTCGTTCAGTTCCCGCAAGCCAACCTGAACACGGGGAAGGCGAATGCCGGGCTCGCGCTCGAGTACGAGCACTTCTTTGACCTCTACATGAACATGGCGAACGCCTGGAAGTGCGTGAACTCGACGGGCACGCTCACCGTGTATCGGGTGAGCGTGCTGAAGAAGGTCGGTTTCTTTGACCCGGAAGTCATCACGGAGGATGCGGATATGGGACTGCGCATCATCGCGATGGCGGAACATGACGGCGTGTACGCGCCGCAGGTGATCGGGCGCGGCATGATGCCGTATGAGCTCGGCAGCTACAAGAAACAGAAGGGCCGCTGGGCGCGCGGCAACGCCTCGGTGCTGCAAAAGCATCTGTTCGAGATTTTCCTCGGGCCGGGACTCAGCTGGAAACAGAAGCTCGGCATGGTTTCCCAACTCACCGCCTGGCTGAACTTCACCCTGGCTCCCATCGTTCTGATCCTCTGCTTTTCCACCCTTTGGACGCTTGGCTGGTCGACCGTGCACGGTATGGATCGTCTGATCGTGCAGCTGTCCGCGTTGACCCTCGCGGTGCACATGATTCTGACCTTCATCGTTTTTTGGACGGTGTTCGCCTCGCGCGCGCCGGCCTGGGATTGGGTGCGCGCGTTCCTGGTTCACCTCGGGACGAACTGGGTGTACGCGACGTCGTATCTGCGCGCGTGGATGGAGGCGCGACCGATCTTCGAAAGGACGAATAAATTTATTCGACGCAAGGCGCCTCACGCGCTCCGCTCCATGGTTTCTGAATTTTCGATCGGGGCGTTCGCGCTCCTCCTCGCATTCATTCTCGCGATGCAAGGGATGGGATTCTCGACCATCGTTCCGCTTCTCCTGGTCGCCGCCATCCATCTGTGTGTGATCGAAGTCCGGCGCGAGACCTCCGCGACGCGCGACCTCTCGATCACGCTCATGAAGAAGCTTCGAGAGGATTATCTGGAATAGCTATGCAAACGTTGTTGATCCTGCTCGCCGCGCCCGCATTTGCGTACGCTGGGTGGGACGTGCTCGGGCTCATCCTGAGCGGGATCGCGAAGCGTCGGTTCGCAACCGCCGCGCCATCCGCGCCGCCCTCGTCTAAGCTCGCGATTTTGTACCCGACCTCGGATGATTTCGACGAGTCGGCCTGCGCCACGATGCTGCAGCAGGAAGAGGTGGATTTCGATCTGTTTATTTTGGACGATTCGACGCAGGATCACGAGCGCGCGCGTGTGGACGCGTGGGCCGCGCGGCAATCGCGCAAGATCACCGTGGTCCGGCGCGAAGATCGCAAAGGGTTCAAGGGAGGCAACATCAACAACTGGCTGCATCGTTTCGGGGATCCGACGATCTATCCGTTCTTTTTGCTCGTGGACGCGGATGAACATCTGGATCCGTCCTTTGCAAAAACCTTGCTCCACCGCATCGAGAAAACGGATTACGCATTCGTGCAGGCCGTGCATTTTGCGACCGCCGAGCTGAAGACCGCGTTTCAAAAAATTCTGCACATGCAGGTGACGGTCGATCAGTTGGAGCAGCTCCCGGCATGGAACCTGATCGGACTCGCGCCTCTCATCGGACACGGCGTGGTTTTGCGGACGGAACACGTGAAGCGCGTCGGCGGGTTTCCGTATGTGGTGAGCGAAGACCTTGCGCTGACGATCAAACTCGCCGAGGTCGGCCTCTACGGGCTCGTCGCGAGCGACGTCGTGGGGTACGAAGTTTTTCCGTCGCATTACCAGGCGTATTGGCGCCGACGCCGACGCTGGGTCCAGGCGGACACGGAAATGCTTCGTAAATTTCTTGTCACGATTTGGCAGAGCAACATTCGCGTCCTCCCCAAGCTGTATCTGACCATTCGCGAATGGCGCTTGCCTTTGCTCGCGACCTATTGGTGTCTGTGCGCCACAATCGCCGTGCTGGCGTTCCGGGGATCGTTCGTCGGCTCGAGCGTTTCCGTGTGGTGGTGGCTCCTGGTTCCGTTCGTGTTGATCCCGCGCTTTCCGGCGTTGATCCTGAATAACGTGCCGTTGTCCCACCGTCTGCTGTACGTCATCACGATGCCTATTTTCGGACTTGCCGCGAGCAACATTTCCTTGCCCGCCGTCGGCGTGGGGCTAAAAGGGAACCTGCGTTTTGATCCGACCGGGAGCCGAGCCGTTCGCAAGGCGCGATTCATGGACGGATGGGTCGTCTGGGACATCGCGTCAGGGGTGTTGTTTCTTGTCAGCGGCTTGGTTTCAGGCAACTTGGTGTTGGCGGCCGTGGGGGTCGCCGTGTTTGCCTCGCCGTTCCTGCGCACGCGAGCCGCGAAACCGTTGTTCGTGGTTCTCACAGTCGCGTTCTGGCTCCTCGTGATCACGAGCTTCTTCGGAGATGTTTCTCGAGGATCGGTCTCGCTCGAAACGGTTCTGTTGCTCGCCGGGCTGAGTTTCTGCTGATCCAAAGAATCGCTTGTCAGACGTCCGGCTTCGTCGCTGGACGTTTTTCGTTTTCTTCGCTACGCTCCGGACGCCGATTTCAACGGCTACCAAGGAAGGGACCATGCGGAAGTTCGCGCTCCTCTCCGTCTTCAACAAGGACGGGATCGTCGAGTTCGCCCAGGCGCTGATCGCGCTCGGGTATGCGCTCATCGCGTCGGGCGGCACTCGCGATGCGCTGCTCAAGGCCGGGGTTGAGGTCAACGACGTCGCGTGGCTGGTCGGCGGCAAGGCGATTCTCGGCCACCGCGTCGTGACGCTGTCGCGCGAGATCCACGCGGCGCTCCTCGCGGACCCGAAGAACTTCGACCACGTCAAGGAGATGGAGGCGATCAAGGTGCCGTTCATCGACATCGTCTGCGTCGACCCGTACCCGATGAAGGCGGCGATCGCCGCGGGCAAGACCCGCGCCGAGGTGATCGAGCTGACCGACATCGGCGGCCCTGCCATGCTGCGCAGCGCGGCCAAGGGCCGGCGCATCGTCGTGTGCGATCCGGCGGACCGCATGAAGACGATCGCCTGGCTCAAGGAAGGGAAGCCGGACGAGGACGCGTACGTCACGGCGCTCATCGCGAAGGCGGAGGGCGTGGCCGCGGACTACGCGCTCGCGTCGGCGCGCTACCACTCGGGCGGCAAGATCGACGGGATGATCGGGACGCAGGCGCTCGAGCTCGCGTACGGCGAGAACAAGGAGACGCCCGCCGGGTACTTCGCGGTCGCGGACGAGGCGAACCCGTTCTCGATCCATCGCTTCACGCAGGTGGGCGGCGGGCCGCCGTCCTCGATCAACGTGACCGACATGGATCGGGCGCGCAACACGATGAACCGCCTCGCGGCCGCGTGGAAGCTGAACTTCGGGACGGTCCCGCTCATCGGGGTCGCCGTGAAGCACGGCACGCCGTGCGGCATCGCGATCGGCGCGACCCCGCTCGAGGTGATCCGCAAGCTGATCGACTGCGATCCGCTGTCGATCTTCGGCGGGGTGATCATGTTCAACTTCGAGATCACGCTCGAGGCGGCCACCGAGCTGCGCGAGTACCGCCGCGGCAAGCTGAAGAACCCGTACGACGTGGTCGTCGCGCCCGGGTACGACGAAGGGTCGTCGGGCGAGCTCGAGCGCAAGAAGAGCGGGAAGACCCGCGTGTTCGAGAACGCCGCGCTCGCGACGGACGCGATCTCCGTGCTCCCGCTCTCGCTCCGGCGCGTGCCGGTCACGGGCGGGTTCCTCGTCCTCCCGCCGAGCTCCTTCCTCCTCCAGGTTAACGACGACCGCATGGAGCGTCACGTGCCGGACGGCGCGCGACCGGTCACCGAGCAGCAGAAGCGCGATCTCGTGATCGCGTTCGCGGCCTGCGCCACCTCGCCGTCCAACACCTTCTCGATCGCATGCGATGACATGCTGATCGCGAACGGGGCGGGGCAGCAGAGCCGCGTCGACGTCGTGAACCTCGCGACCGACCGCATGGTCAAGCGCGGCCACGGCGACAAGGCGGCGCGCGCGGCCGGCGTGTCCGACTCGTTCTTCCCGTTCCCGGACGGCCTCGAAGCCGCGGCCAAGGGCGGCCTCCGGTTCGTCTGGTCCACGATCGCGCCCGAGCCCAAGCCCGAGGTGGTCGCGGCCGGGATGAAGGCCGGCGTCACGCACTGGATGCTCTCCGACGCCATCGCCCGCCTGTTCTTCGGCCACTTCGGCTGCTGACGCTCTCCCCTCCGCCACGCGGAGGTTTTATGTTACGGAGTTGATCCACTCCGCGAGCAGCTCGCCGAAATCGAGGTTGGCGGCGCGCATCGCTTTTGGAACGAGAGAGTTGAGCGTGGCCCCGGGGATGGTGTTGATTTCGAGGAACCAGATTTTTCCGTTTTGATCGACGATGAAGTCGCTACGCGAAATGTGGCGCGCGCCGATCATCGCGTGAGCGGTCAGACCGGCGTTCGCGAGGCGGGCGGCGAGTTCGGGCGGGGCAGGGGCCGGGCAGATCTCGTCGACCAGGTCGGCGGCGTATTTGCTTTCGTAATCGAAAAACGCGTGTTTGGATTTGATCTGGATGAGCGGAAGCGCGGTCGGTTTGCCTTGCACATCAACCATGGCAACGGTGTATTCGTCTCCGGAGACGAACGTTTCGACCAGAGCGGTGCTCGAAAGCGCGAGCGCACTCCTGAGGGCCGCGTCGAGCTCGGGTTGCGAGCGGGCGATCGACACGCCGATCGAGCTCCCGCCGTCGAGCGGTTTCACAACGACCGGCTGCTCGTACGGCATCGTCTCGCCCGCGCGCACGAGGCGGCCCGGCGAGGTGGCGAGCCCGCTTGCTTCAGCGAGTTCTTTGGTGATCCATTTGTTCATCCCGATCGCATGGGCGGCCACGTCCGAAAAAATGAACGGCACGCCGAGCGTTTTCAGAAATCCCTGGATCGTCCCGTCCTCGCCCCCTTTGCCGTGAAAGACCGGCACGGCGGCGATGAACGACCCGCGTTCGCCGAGAAATCGCTCAAGGTCGTTCGGCAGATCAAAAATGGTTGTCTCGAATCGTGAGGCAAGGGCGGCGGCGACGTTCCCGGCGGACAGCAACGCGATGGCGCGCTCCGAACTGGTTCCGCCGGTCAGAATGGCAACGGAAGATTTCATAGGGTATAATCCTAGCATATGGAGAACAAATTCATCGAACGGTTTGACGCGACCGTGATCGGCCTCGCGCGCAAGCACGGCGGATTGGTCGCGCGCCTCGCATTGTTTATCGTGTATTTCTGGTTTGGGTTGCTGAAGGTGCTCGGATTAAGCCCGGCCGAGCCGCTCGTTGGCCAGCTGCTCTCGTTGACCATGCCGATGGTCGATCCCAACATGTTTTACGTTTGGTTCGGCGTGTTCGAGGTGTTCATCGGGGTCTGTTTCCTGATCAAAGGGCTGGAGCGGTTCATCATCCCCTTGTTTCTGTTCCACATGGTTACGACGATGATGCCGCTCGTGATGCTCCCAGCGGTCACCTGGTCCGCCCCGTTCGTCCCGACGCTCACCGGCCAATACATCATCAAAAACACCGTCCTGATCGCCCTCGCGATCACCCTGGTCGCGCAGATGAAGATGTTTACGGAAAAGAAGCGGTAGCCGGTCTTGACTCGCCCCTCGAATATTGATACATTTTCGTCGCATTCGGGGATCGTCTAAAGGCAGGACGACTGGCTCTGAACCAGTTAATCGGGGTTCGAATCCCTGTCCCCGAGCCAAGAAAACCCGACCCTGCGCGGTCGGGTTTTGCTCCCAACCATCTATGGCTGACAAAGAACAGGTGATCATCCGCTTCGAAGGGCTGACCTTCGGGTATGACAAGGAAAAACCGATCTTGAATGAGGTCGATTTTTCGGTTCGCGAGAATGCCAAGATGACGGTAATGGGGCAGAACGGGGCCGGGAAGAGTACAATTTTCAAATTGATTACGGGGGCGCTGAAACCGGACAAAGGGGCGTTGTACATGCCCAAGGACGCGTCGATCGCGATCGCGACGCAGGTCATGCCTCCGGAACGAAAGGACGATACGGTCCGCGAGTTTTTTGCCCACGCCTTTCCGGAGAAGCGTTATGATCTCGACGGCAAGATCAAGGATGTCCTTGAGGTCGTGAACATGACCACGGACTACGATAAGAAGGTGAAAGATTTTTCTGGAGGTCAGCAGGCGCGACTGTTGCTCGCGTACGCGCTCATTCAGAATCCGGACATTCTTCTTCTCGATGAGCCGACGAACAATCTCGACACGGCTGGGATCGAGCACCTGACCGGATTTCTCATGATGTATCCGAAGACCGTGCTCGTGATCTCCCACGATGCGGAGTTTTTGAACGCGTTCACCGAAGGGGTGTTGCACCTGGATGTGTACACCGGGAAAGTGGAGCGCTACGAAGGGAACTACTTCAACGTGGTCGAAGAGATCGCGGCGCGCGTGGAGCGAGATCGCATGAAGAACGCGCGTCTCTTGAAAGAAATCCAGGACCGCAAGGACAAGGTAAACTTCTTCGCGCATAAAGGAGGAAAAATGCGCGCGTTGGCCGCGAAACTGCGCGAGGAGATCGAAGAGGCCGAGGCAAACATGGTCGACGTCAAACGCGACGACCGGACCATTCGCGACTTCACGATCCCGGCCCAGCCGTTTCCGGAGGTCGTCGTGAACATCACATCCGTGCGGATCATCGAGAACCACGAGCCGCGTCGCGCGGAGGTGTCGATCAAGATGCGTCGCGGGCAGCGTCTGTTCATCTCGGGCCCGAACGGGATCGGCAAGAGCACCCTGCTTCGCTCGCTCGCGGAAGGGAGCGATGACGGTGCGAAGATCACCCCGGGCGTGAAGGTCGGCTACTACCGTCAGGATTTCTCGGGACTGAACTTCGAGGAGACGGCGTACAAGTCGCTCGAATCCATGATGGAGGTCCCGGACAACGAACGCGTTCGGGAG
>CAZOPY010000020.1:0-13279 GCA_964581945.1 uncultured Gammaproteobacteria bacterium
TCGTGTGGGCCAGAAACCGGCGGCGGCCGAGGCGCAGTGTGGCCGTGTGCGCGGCGGTCGTTTCGAGCATGAACCCCCCCCGCGCGGAGGCGAGCGCATACGTGTGACCGTCCGCGCGCGGGGCGCGCGTCAGAAATCGCGCGGCATCGCGCGGGCGCGCGAAACGCAGCACCTCGCGGGAAAGAAGCGTTTGCGACAGTCCGAACCGCCCGCGAGTGGTCACGTGCGAATCGGCGGCGAATGCGAGACCCGCGTCGTTCACGCCGTAATTCGGGATCCAGGCGCCGTACGCCATCGCGAAAAAGGCGGGCTCCCCGGCCGGACGCGCGTGCACGACGAACACCCACTTCTCATCCTCGGGCACCCAATCTTCATTGTGCGCGAGGATCATCCCTCGCGCGGTTCGCGCAAGGACGGTCGTGCATTTTTCGAATCGCGCCACCGCCTCGAACGAGTTCACGACGAACAGATCGTTCAGCGGGACGCCGCTCCCTTCCGCCATGCCGCGCAATTCATCGAACGTTTTCGGAAGCCACTTTTTTGTGAGCGGCATGGTCGCGCGCAGCCCGGAGACGGAGCGCGCCCAGCTGACCTCGGTCAGCGATTTCCAGTGGCGGCGATAAAACGCGGTCCCGTCTCGGATCAGTCTTTTGGCTTTGACGCCAAGCTGTCGGCCCATCTCGAAGGGTAACCCGGAAATCTCGATCACGCGCGCCATATTACCGCGGCGCGTTGAAAAAAAACGGCTGGTAATACTGCACCACGAACCACATGGCGACGCCGATCAACAGCATGGACGCGAGCAGTTCGAGCCACACGCGTTTCCCCTGCTTTCGTCCAAACCACCCGAACCCGAGCAGCGGGAACACGACCCCACCCGCGATCATCCAGGCACCGAAGGCATAAATGACGAGCGACAGAAGCGTGTACGGCGCGTTCGTAAACACGAGCCACCCCTTCACGACGAACACGGGATAAATCGCGCCGAACAAGAATCCGAGGATCAAATGGAGCAGCAGCCCGGCGAGAAATGTGGCGAACGGCGTCAGCTTCATACCCCAAAACGTTTTCACATCCACGAGCAACGGGATGTTTTTGACGTGCCCGCCCTCGGTCAGTTCGAAAATAATCGCGGGGATCGCAAACGCGAACGCGGACAGTCCGCCGACGGCTCCTCCGAGCACATAGTCGTTCATAGATCAATGCGGGAAGACGACGATCATTTCTTTGCCTCCGTTCGGGACGTCTCCCCCGTTCCAATCGTGCATCGCATTCATGACCGTGTCAAAAGCGTACGCGTAATCCTCACCGCGGCGCGTTCCGGCGTCGTTGGTGATGAATTGCGTCTTTGTGTACCCCTTGAGGACGAGCATGTGGTACAGCGGACCCGGCGCCGTGTAGTACGGATTGCCGAGCAACTGTCCATCCTCGGGAACAATCACCGGATGTCCGGCGGCGATCTGCGCTTTGATGTCCTCGACCGTCGGATTGTCGAACACCTCGACCTGTTCGTAGCCGTACATCTGTTCGGCAAGCATTGCGGTTTGCGCTGCGGTCGTCGATTCGTAAAAACCGAACAGCGCCTGCTCGAATTTGATGATCTGCAGGATCGCTTCGTTCGCGGTGTTCGCGTCGATCTGTCCGGCCGGCACCCCTTCGTAGTATTCGTGAACCATGTAGAGCGACGCCTCCTCGCACGCGTCTTGGTACGGTTCGTCCCAGTCGCCGGTGGGCGCCTGCGAGGTGAACGGGACCGCGAGGTTGAACGAAATGGGCTCGGTTCCGGACGGCGTTGGCGCGGGTGCAGGTGTCGGCGTGTTCACGGGTTCGGTTGGTGCGGCGTTCCCGGACGTCGGTTCCGGCTCGGGTTCGACGGAGGGCGTGTTCGAAATCTGGTTATAGCTCACCGCCGGCGGCGCGGCCTGCTCGCGCGCCAAGCCGCTCGCCCAATCGGAAATCGCCGTACGCTGCCAGTATGCGGCGGCGCCGGTTGCGAGGAGGGCGAGAGCGATGACGACGAGAATTTTGCGCATGTTATCGATTCAATGGTTTGGGCGGGACCGAAGACGGTTCGTATCCCGGATATTTTTTGTAACAACGGTTATCGTACACGCCGCAGTAGTAGGAGTCCGGACATTGGGCGTCGCTGTCGCACGCACAGGCGGCCACCTTCACGTCATGACAGGCAGAGGTCTGCCCGTCCGTGAAACACGGAACGCCGAATCCGCAGACGTCCCACACGCTCGGCGCAGGGCCGGCGCATTCGGTGCTGCGGAAGTACGTGACCGTGCCGCCCGCTTCTTCGCACGCCTGCGTGGTCGGATCCGGCAGCAGCTGCGTCGAGACGGGCAGATCTTCGATCCGCGACGATTCGACGGTCGGCTGTGATTGCATAGCCACCACTGCCGAAGCAACGATGATAGCGACAATCACAGTCGCGGTCAAGAGGAGTTTGCGCTCGCTCCACATATTATTTGGGGTTACACACGCCCGTTCCATCGACGTAGTCGCCGCAGGCATATCCGGTCGGACACTGCGCATCGGTCGTGCATTCGCAATATGCGATGCACACCTGCTCGCAGATCGTGCCGGGCGGCGACGTGCGGCAGGCGGATCCGCAATCGTTGTACGTCCCGCCGGACGCAGCGCATTCCTTGGGCGTGATCGGGGTCCCTGGCACGCTTGGTTCGGTCGGCGGCGGGATCGGCCGAGTGATCGGTGATCCGCCCCCTGGAACGTTGGTCACGGTGACGGACGGCGCGACACGGCTCGCGAGCACGGCAAGCACGGCAATCGCGATGAGCAGCGCAGCAAGCGCCAGACCGATCGCGAGTTCATGTTTGGCGACGGATTGCATAGATCAGTAGCGATTAGCGTTATCACGAACCCATTTTTTGAGCTCCCAGGTGGCCCGCACGTCGTCTTCATTATACTCCGTAATTTTTTTCAGCACCTCCGGGTCTTTGTTTTTTAACCAATCTTCGTACCAAAGCACCGCGTTGATTCCGGACGCGTCCGCAGCCCGCCAGTGGAAGCCGATGTAGGCGCCGATGTCTTTCAACGAATAGAACGAGAGCGGAAAGACGACCGCGGGACGCACGAGACTGAGCAGGTCGACCATGTTGCGCTCCAGCGCCTCGCGCACAAACTCGGACACCCCGTATTTCGTCCCGAGCAACCGCACGACCTCGGTTTCGTACCAACCGTAGTGATAGATCGGCGATTGAAACCGTCCCTCGATGAACGAAACAAATTCGCTCCACATCTTCGCTTCGTCCTCCGGCTTGGAAGCGACAAACACGTGATACGCGGCGACCCCGTCCGTGACCTCGAGCACGCCGAGCATGAAATCGAGGTCGCGCAGCGGATCGCTTTCTACGTCGAAGTACAGCTCGGTCTTCCCCTCCGGCAGGTCGATCGGTTTCAGGATGCGATGCCGGCCGTCTTTGAGCGCGGTCGCTTGCAGGTGCATCGTCTCGAGCCGGTCGATCCGCAGATCCGGCGCGCGACGCTGCAACTCCGCGAGCGGCATTTTCGCGAGCTGGCTCACGGTCGTGATCCCGGCCGCGCGCAACGCCGCGACCTCTTCGCGCCAGACGCGGTTCAAGATGGACAGGTCGTCGCACGATGCGGATTCGTTCAGACAGGCGGAAAACCACGGCGACTGCTTGCATCCGGACGTCAGAAAATGCGCGGGCTTTTCCCCGGCCACGATCCGTTCGATTTCATCGAGGGTCAGTTTGAATTCGCTTTCGAACACCGCGATCGGATACGCAAGCGTGCGTTTGTCCGGCGTGATCACGTACCCTTGCGCTGGTTTCGTTCCCTGAACGCGCGCGAGCAGCTCCGCGTAAAAACAGCCCTGAAATTTATAATCGTCGCGCACCTCGCGCGCGCGTTTGACGTCCGCCGCCACATAATAATACGCACCGAGATGCGACTGCCCTTCGACCTTCGCGAGCACGTCGGGCGTTCCGACCCAGTGACCGTCCACGAGCACACCGCCGTAAATCGTTTCGCGCCCCTCGCGCATGAACGCAAGGGTCTGACGAAACGCCTGCTCCGGATCCTCGGCCGTCACCTCGACCAGTCCGGGCCGATCGGCAACCGCCTGGCGCTCCTGCTCCGACAACAACCCGTCTTCGAGAAGTTTCGCCATGAGCGGATCGTGCGGCGCGCCACCCGTATGCGCGTCGAAATAGACCCAGCTCGGGCATTTGACGTAGTGATAGAACGAGGCTTCGGTAATGAGACGCGACATGCGCTCAGTATAGCACGCATTCCTTGACATTTCCCGCGAAAACTGAGATCGTGGGCGCCGTCGGGGTCGCATTGCCGCGAACCGAACACGCGAGGGATTTCATGCCAATGGATTGGCGCGACCGGACCATGGACAGCGAGAAGCGGCGACTGATCCGCCACGCGTACGGCGACCGGGTGCCGACGCTCCTCTGGTACGCGCTCGGCGACGTCTACCAGCTCGACGAGAGCGAGACCGACCACCTGACGCTCCGCTTCGAGTGCGAAGAGCTGACGGTCGTCCCCGACAAGACCGCGCCCGGCACCTTCCTGCTGTGCGTGCGCGACCCGCATCGGCTGCTGCTCTCCTTCGGGATGCGCAGCCGGGAGTACCCGCTTGCCGCCGTCGGACTCGACGCGGCGCAGATGCCGAACATCGACTTCCGCACGATCTGGCGCGACACCTCGTCCGCCGCCCCCTGACGTCCGACACCTGACCGGTGTCGTTTTTTTATTCCTCGAGTCCAAAACAAAAAGCGCAGACACCCGTCCGCGCTCACTTCTGAATCGTTATTTCGTCCCGGCTGACTCGATCGTCACGGAGGTCATTTCATCTCCTTGGGCGATTTTATCGACCACATCCATCCCTTCAACCACTTTGCCGAAAATCGTATACAGTTTGTGCATCCCCGGCTGATCGAGCGGCGTGGTCACGTAATCCTTCAGCATGATGAAGAACTGCGACCCATTGGTGTTCGGCCCGGAGTTGGCCATCGCGACCATGCCGCGTTCGTACACCGTGCGTCCGTCGTTCAGCTCGTCGTTGAACGCGTATCCCGGACCGCCACGGCCGTTGCCAAGCGGATCGCCGCCCTGGATGACGAAATCCGGCACCACGCGGTGGAAGATGAGGCCGTCATAAAACCCTTGGCCGGCAAGATACACGAAGTTGGAAACCGCCATCGGCGCCGTGTCCGGATACAGTTCAAACACGATGTCGCCTTTGGTTGTCGAAATGCGAATCTGTTTCCCCTGAATTTGGTCGGCCGGAAGGGTGCCGGGAAAGCTGTATGTTTTGGTTTCCATAGCAGGTGAGGAATTGGTGGATGAGGCCGGGGTCGTATTGGCGGCGTTCGAGGTGTTCGCGCTGTTTGTCGGCGCACTGGAACAGCCCGCGCCGAGTAAGAGCGCGAGGCCGCAGGCCGCGATGGTCAGTTGTGTTGTCCGAGAAAACATAAAGCGCACATGTCCTCCATGTTGCGAATGAAAACCGTTTGGCTGGCGTTAAAGGATCGTGGCGGCGTCGATCAGGAACACCGACAGGGCGACGACGACTCCGATAAGCAATGCGACCATGGCAAAGGCGCCCATCGGCATGTGCTGACAGCCCGGGCAGTAGGTCGACGAACCGGCGACCTTCGCTGGCTGATGCGGGGTCATGTGCGTCGAGATTTTTCCCTTGCGCTGCATCATCACCGGCTCGGCTTCCTTTTCTTTAACCGGCACCGGCGGCGTGGTCAACGCGGCGTTGGGTGTGGCGACGCGCTGAACGCGGCGCCGCGTGGATGACGTGGCAACGGCATTGGACGAAACGCGAGTGGCGGCACGCGACTTGATGGCCATAGACCTTTTCCTCCTCAAAGGACGTGAAGAATTTAATGGGTTGTGGATAGTATAGCAAAGACGTTTTCCACACGCAATATATTATCGCGTCTCGCGCATGGCCGCGCCCTCCGCGCATCCGTCGGCGAGCTGCCACACGAGCCGCAATCGCGCCGACACCCCGTCAATGTCGCGATCGACCGACACCGCGCGCGTCGACGTCCCTGTTGCGTACACTCCGCCGCACCCTCCGACCGAAAATCCGGCGCGCGACAGCACGTAATCCACGCCGTTTTCCGAAACGAGCGCGTCCGCTTGATAGCCGACCGCCCCCGCCGGCTGACCCGCGAGCAGATCGGCGAGCATGAGACGCAGCGTGGCCGTATCCGGAACCGCCGCGACATGACCGACGGTCCAGAGTCCGCCCTCCCCGACCGCAGCCGAGACCGCGGGCACGGACGGATCAAGCGTGGTCGAAACCGGCCGCCAGGCGCCGACGGACGGGTCCTGTTCCATGATGGTGAGTGGTTTGAGCAAATCCGCCTGGGACACTTCGATTGTTAGCGTGAGCGGAGCCGGAAAACGCGTCCCGACCGGCTGCAGTTCATACACCCCGATACGCAGACCGGACGGGCCGGCAAGATCCGATCGCAGCACGAGCGACGGCCGCGCCCCGGACGAAACCGATCCTTCGATTTTCGCACGATGGTCCGACGAGCTTGCGGAAAAGGTTTCGGGCGATTCGAGGACGATCACGAAAACGGTCGCCACGATCACGGCGCAAATAAGGAGCCAGCCGAGCCTCTCTTTCATACGTCCTTAGTGTAGCATAATTGATCGGCTTTTCGTCAGTCGGAAAATAATAAAAGCGACGGATGTTCCGTCGCGGAGCGGGGGTGTGGGAAGCGTGGGTCACGTCGTGACCGGGGGTCGGCGGCGAGGCCAGGGCATGGGCGGATGGGACAGGCCATCGCTCTTGTTCGCCGGGCGTGCCGGGCTGGGCGCGGCGGACGCCGGGTTCTCGATGGCGGCGTTCAGGCGCATCAGTTGCGACACGAGGTCGTCACGGCGGCTGAGCGCCTGGAAGCGGTCGAAGACCCGACCGACCGACGGGTGCGGGGCGAGCTCGCGCTCGAACTTGTCGCGCAACGCGAGGAGCGCCTCGAAGTCCCGGGCCGGGTTCTCCATGTAGTCCACGAGGACGTACAGGATGAAGATGTCGACGGCGTGCTCGTCGGCGAGGATGGCGTCCATCGCCTCGTCGAGCTGGTCGACCAGCGCCTGCCGGAACTGACCGTACGCGAGTCGACGGAGCTCTCCGAACGGTCCCAGGAGATCCTCCTCCTGGACGATCTGCATCCGGAGCGCCCGAAGCGCGGCGAGATCGGCGGAGTTCCTGGGGAATGGATCGTTCGGCATGGCCGGCTCCTTGATCGATGTAGTACCCCCTCTCGGGGGTCCCCTATGCGGGGCTTGCAACATTAGCAGAATTTCAGGCCTTGTCAAGGGCGGCTCCAAGCCCTCTGTCCACTTCGCCCGAACAACGGTCTGGTGGTATGATAGACTCGCGATAAACCCCTTCTATTTCTTGCATTCCTATGGCCTACGAAGCGAAAAATTTTGACCACCTGCTTGGGACGGACGGCTTCTCGGATCAGCTCCTCAAAAACCATTTCACGCTGTATCAGGGGTATGTGAAGAATACGAACACTCTCATGGACGAGCGCCGGGCGATGCTCGGTGAAGGCAAAGCCGCGACCCCGGGCTTTGCCGAACTGACCCGCCGGCTCGGTTGGGAATGGAACGGGATGCGCATGCATGAGCTGTATTTCGAGAACATGAAAAAGGGCGGCGCCGGATCTGCTCCGTCCGAGGAACAGGCGCCGGGGTTGATCGCCGAATTCAAAGCGGTCGGAGCGCTGCGGGGGATCGGCTGGACCGTGATCGCCTACGATCCGGAGGCCAAGCGTCCGTTCGTCACCTGGGTGAACGAGCATGACGTCGGACACTTGGTCGGATCCATCCCGCTTCTGGTCATGGACGTGTTCGAACATGCGTTCATGCTGGACTACGGCCTGAAGCGAGCGGACTACATCGAGGCGTTCATGAAAGCGATTGATTGGGACGTGGTCGGCAAGCGCTGGCGCGCCGTATGACCGCCATTTCCCTGCTCTTTACGCTGGCCGCCATCGGGATCAGCGAAACGGTGTATCTCATCCGCAAACGCAAACTCGAAGAGCGGCCGATCTGTCCGATCGGGGGCGGGTGCACGAAGGTGCTCACGAGCGAATACAATCGGCTATTTGGAATTCACAATGACCAGCTGGGACTCGCCTTCTATCTGTCCCTCGCGTTGGCCGCCGCCCTGATCGTCATCGGCGTGCCGCCGACCTGGCTCTGGTTCCTGCTCGCCTCGCTCGCGGTCACGGGCGCCTCGGTCATGAGCATCTACTTTATCTTTCTGCAGTGGCGGGTGATCCAGGCCTGGTGCTTCTGGTGTCTTATGTCCGCTGCGACCGTGGCTGGCATGGCAATCATTCTTTTGAGCGGAGCCGCTCATCTCATCACCCTCGTATGAAAACGTCTGCGTACCACATCCTGCGCGTCGGGCTGGGCGTGACCTTTCTCTGGATCGGCGTCCTCATCTTCCGCGATCCGGTCGGCTGGGGTTCGTATCTGCAGCCCTGGGCGGCGCAATTGCTTCCGGTCCCGATTGAGCAGGCGATGATTGGGACAGCGGCCATGGACGTCGTGGTCGGCCTCTTATTTCTCGTCGACATTTGGGTATGGGTGGCCGGAGCGGTCGGCGCGGTCCACTTGGCAATCGTGCTCACGACCGTCGGCATCAACGAGGTCACCGTGCGCGACATTGGCCTGTTAACCGGCACCATCGCCCTGTTCTGGATGGATCTTCCCGAGGCGATCAAGAAGAAGCTCCCCAAACACTCCTAACCCAAACAAAAACAGCCCGCGATGGGCTGTTTTTCTGTGCAGATTTACGCGGCCTCTTCGAGATCCTCGTCCGCATCCTCCGGAGCGGCCTTTTCTACCCCTTCCAGTCCCGGAGGGGCGTTTTCCGAGTCCTCTGCGGCCAGACCCTTTGCTTTCAGTTCCTCCTGCAGGCCCTGGAGCGACGGTTCGGTGTCATCATCGTCAGCCAAGGTCTCCTTTTTTGTAAATTCTCCTCCCTGCGGCAAATTTTCGTTGCTGCCGTGGGTTCCCAACCAGCCTTCTTTTTCCATAGCTGTATGCGAAAGAATTAATTTCTTCTGTGGATAGTGTATCAAAAAAATGATCGTTTGTCAATGTTTCGTCTCCTCCCACGGATACCCTTCCTTGCCGAAATGACCGTACACCGCCGTCGAACGGTAGCGCGGTTTCTTGAGATCAAGCCGCTCCACGATCGCGTCCAGACGAAAATCATACTGCTGCCTGACCAGGTTCGTGAAGTCCATTTTCGACCCGCGCGTTTTGGGCCCCGTCGCCCGGACGTCGATCATGATCGGTTCCTGCCGGCCGAGCGTATAGGCGAGCGACACCATGACGCTGTCCGCCAGCCCTTGCGAAACAAGATTTTTGGCGACAAAGCGGGCCATATACGCGCCGGCGCGCTCGGCCTTCCCTGGATCCTTGCCGGAGAGCACGTTATCGCCATGCGGGATCAGGCCGCCGTAGAAATCAACCGAACACTTGCGGCCGGAAGCGCCGGTATCCGCATGAAACCCGCCGGTCACGAATGATCCAATTGGGTTAATGAACAGCTGCACCCCTTCTTCGCCCACGATCGGAGCGACGACGCGCTCGAGCAGGCGCGTTTGCACATCGAGCGGCTGCACGTCGGGCGCATGCTGAGCAAGCAGCGTCACGCCGGTCACCCGTTTGTTCTCGACCACCACCTGGGCCTTGCCGTCCGGCCCGAGCCAGGAGAACGCCGGGTCACTGCGACGCAGGTCGTCGAGCCGGCGCGCGAGCGCGTGCGCAAAAACGAGCGGGAGCGGAAGAAACTCGCGTGTTTCCTTGGTCGCGTACCCGTTCACGACAACGGTGTCGCTTGAGCCGCGAGAGGTGCGCATTTCCTCGGAGGATGACTCGACATTCACAAACACCTCGACGTCGTCTTTGTATCCGGCCTCGGCGTACGTGGCCTTCGCGAGCGCCGCGAGGTCGAAGTCCGCCGCCGAGTTCACCTCCCCGCCGATCATCAGCATTCCATGGGAACCGAGCACGTTCAGATCCAATTTCGCCTCCGGATCACGACGCAAATATTCGTCCACGATCGCATCCGCGATCTGGTCGCACAATTTGTCCGGCTGTCCGGCGGTCACGGATTCAACGGCTTTAGGCATAGTTGAGTCAGAAGAATACCAGAGAAAGCCGCGGCTGGCAACTGTGCACGCGTCGCCGACCGAAGAAAAAAGTTATCCACAGACAAGAAGATTTTGCCCTAGATACGGGGGCTTGCGTTCGGTTTTTGTTCGGTCTACAATACGAACATAAACCGAACAGCAAATCTATGACCAACCTCACCAAAAAACAGAGCGAGATCCTCGATCATGTCCGCGCGTTCATCCGTGACAACGGGTACGCGCCGAGCTACCGCGAGATCGCCGACCACTTCGGCCTCTCTTCCCCGGCGACCGTGCACCAACATGTGCAGACGCTCGTCGAGAAAGGGGTGCTGAGTCTCGACGAAGAAAGCGGCGCGCGCTGCATCGAGCTCGTCGATGAGCAGCCGACCGAGACGTTCGCCGTGATGCTCCCGCTCGCCGGACTCATCACGGCCGGGATGCCGATCGAGGCCGTGGAACAGAATGAAACCATGGCCGTGCCGACCAGCTTCGTTGTCGATGGCGAAAACTCGTACGTTCTGAAGGTCAAAGGACAATCCATGATCGACGATGGCATTCTGGACGGCGACTTCGTCGTCATCGAACGCAATCCCAGTCCAAAAAACGGCGAGGTCGTCGTTGCTCTGCTCGATAACGCGTATGCCACGCTCAAACGGTTTTACCGGGAGCCGAGCCGCATCCGCCTTCAACCCGCCAACAGCGCCATGGACCCAATCTACGTCAAAGATTGCATCATCCAGGGTGTTGTGCGAGCCGTCATCCGACACTTTAGACCGGTGTAATCGCCACAGAGGTCTTGCGATGATTGTCGAGAGGGATCACGGCAGTCGTCGCGAGGCAAAAATGGAAGAGAGACGGCGTCCGGCAAGACATTCCGTCTCTCTATGAACCACCAGTCACGTTTGGGCGTACCCATTCGCGATGACGGCTTTCGAATTATACGAGGAGGAGCGGCTGGATGTACAGCGCGCGGACCGACAAGCCCGCACGCTCGACCGTCTGGCCGTTCCCTCCGGACAATCCTAGACAGGTGGGCCGTTGTGCTGCGAGGGGACTCCTCCTCTCCTCCGGCGCAACAGCCTAATTGTCTAACGCTTCTCTCTATGTCGAGCCAAGCGCTCCGCTTCCACACCCTCACTCTCTTGTTCCTCCCGATGCGGCGCGAGCGCCGGCTCGGACAGTTCGCGCGCGATCTGCGCCTGCGCGTCTCCCGCCGCCGCGTAAAGATGCTGTTGCGCAATCTGTATGCATGAACTCATTAACGATCCGATCGACGTCGTCGTCGCGTTCGAGGAAAATCGCGTCACTCCTCGGTCCATGCGATGGAATCGCCGGGTCTACAACATCAAAAACGTCAACCTCGTGCACAGCGCGCACGAGGGGAGCAAGCGTGTCTTCTATTTCTCGGTCTCGGACCTGACGAATTACTTCAAACTAAAGCTCGACCCAGAAATGCTCGAGTGGCGTCTCGTAGAAATGTACGCGGACGGTTAATCCACCGCCTATGTCTCGTCTGATCATCCATGTCGACATGAACTCGTATTTCGCGAGCGTGGAGCAGCAGGCGAATCCGTTTTTGCGCGGGAAGCCGATTGGGGTCACGGGGAAGCGCACGGAGCGGAGCGTTGTGGCCGCCGCGTCGATTGAGGCGAAGAAGCTCGGCGTGAAAACGGCAATGGGAACCTGGGAGGCGAAACGCATCCTGCCTTCGCTCATCCTCGTTCCGGGAGATCCGGAAAAGTACGGCGAGATCACGGAGCGGTTCAATCGGATCTTCCGCGTCTTTTCGGACAAGGTGCAGCGGTTCAGCGTGGACGAGAGTTTTCTCGATGTTACGGATCGAACCGAAGATTATCTCGGCGCCATCGTGATCGCGCAAAACATCAAGGCGCGGTTGCGCGAAGAATGCGGCGAGCGCATCACCGCGTCGATCGGGATCGGGCCGAACAAACTCATGGCGAAGCTCGCTTCCGAACGGGTGAAACCGAACGGACTCACCGTTGTGCAGCCGCATCAGGTGATCGAGCTTCTCGACCAGTGCGAACTCGAGGATATCTGCGGGATCGGGCCGCGCATCGCGAAGCGTCTCGCGGGAAAAGGGATCCTGACGATCCCCCAGCTCCGAGCATACCCCGTAGATCTGCTCATTGAAGAATTCAAAAGCTACGGCCTTTGGCTTCACGAGGCCACGCTCGGCCAAGACAACTCGGAGGTTATAGCCGACGACGAGCCGCCGAAGTCCATGGGGCATTCGTATACGTTACCGAAAGACGCTTGGACCGAAACAGAAATAAAACGTTATCTGCTCGGACTCTGCGATAAAGTCGGCTGGCGACTTCGACGCGATGGGTACGTTGCGCACCGCGTGACGAGCTACGTCCGTTACGGCGACTTCTCCGGCAACGGACAGGAGCATCGATTCAAAGAACCGACGGCGGACGGACTCAAACTGTTCCAGATCGCCTGGGGGATGATCCGACGTTGGCGCGATCGCTCGAAACCGGTGCGCCTCGTCGGTATCTCTGCTGGCGCGCTCACCCTCGGACCCGAGCCACCGAATCTGTTCAAAAAAGAGCGGCGCATGGTGTCCGCTCTCGGCGCTCTTGATCGCGTTCAACGCCGTTACGGCGAAGGGAGCTGGACGCGCGCCTCGCTTCTCCGCACAACATTTCAGGCGCGTTCAAGCGGATTCAAATTTGACCATGAACTATGAAAACATCCTCCGGACGCATTCGATGGAGCACGCGTCGCGTTCGCCGACCGCGCGGTCGTCGCATCTCTTTTTGCGAGCCAGCCTGGGTCGGCGTCAGCGCCCACTGGCGCAAGCGCCGGCTCTAATCGTTCCCGAATTCCCCTTCGAGATGGTGCGTTCCCGGAGACGGGTCGTTGTCGCGGGCTTCGAGCGTGACGATGACCTTGGTGTAATCATCGTACGTCTTCCCCGGTTCGCCGACCCATTCGAGCACGAACTCGCCTAGGTTGTTCGTCACCATCTCCCCGGCGGAGAAAAAATCATACGGAATTTTCCGGATCAGCCACACTTCGTAGTACTGATTGTCTCGGTCGATTTCTGGAAGGTCTGTTTTGAG
>CAZOPY010000021.1:0-13214 GCA_964581945.1 uncultured Gammaproteobacteria bacterium
CGATGTCGACGAGCTTGCCGGTTTCGCGAATGAGCGCGTCTCCGACCGCGAGGCAGCGTAAAAATTTGTTTTCGTCCGCGATGTAATGATCGGACGGAACGAACACGATCGGCTCGTCCGGATCCGTGAGCTCGAGCGCGGCCGCGACGAATCCCATCGCGGGACCCGTGTCGCGTTTTTCCGGTTCGACGATGATGCGGTCGTGGCTCGCCTCCGGGAAGTGCGCGTGCAGCATTTCGTGATAGGCGGGCGAAATGGAAAAATAAATCTTTTCCGCGGGAAAAGCGCGCAACAGCCGTCGGTATGTATCGCGAATGAGCGGTTCTTCGCCGATCACGTCGAAAAATTGTTTCGGACGCGATTGCCGGCTCATCGGCCACAGACGCGTCCCGGTTCCCCCCGCCAAAATAACGGCTCGCATACTCAGAGAGACAACAAAAACAAATAGGTGAGTGCGTACGGTACCACGATGCCAATCAGGGCACCAGCGATGATATCCGAAAAATAATGCACGCCGACCGCGACGCGAGACAACGAGACGTAGACCGCCGCAAGCAAAAAGAGCGGGAAGAGAACGTGCAGTTGCTCAGGAAGGTAGTACGCCGCCGTTGCGCAAGCAAAAGACACAGTCGCGTGCCCGGACGGAAACGACGGGGTAAGCATGAGCATTTGGATGAGCGGCTGTTTTTTCTCGACCTGAAACGGACGGCGGCGCCGCACCGCATATTCGATCCCGAGGGTGACAAGCCACGGAGGAACAAGGAACCAGGTGACGATGCCGACCCCGAGCGAGAACGCCCAACCAATCGCGTACGCGGCCCCAAGCATGAACCAAATCACGTGCGACGCGCCAACCGAGGCGATCAGCGTCGCCAACCGCGAACGTCGCACGGCGTTTGCGAATGCGTCCGAAAGGTGTTTGTCGAGATTGATCATAGCGCGCGGCGTCTTAACGCTTCGAGTTCTTTCTCCCGTCGTTCGATGTCCGCCCGGATCGCGTCGGCGTCTTTCGGCGGCACGAGATTTTTCTTTGCGAAGGCGCAGTGGTCTTTAATGGGACACATCCAACAGCGCGGCTTCCCCGGGATGCAGACGTAGCGTCCGAACTTCACGAACACGCGGTTCACGGTCGGCTGCGCGTCTTCGGGCACGAGCGCGAGAAGCGCGGCCTCTGTTTTTTCCGGAGTCTTCGTTTTCACCCAACCGAGACGATTGGTCACGCGATGCACATGCGTATCAACCGCGATCGCCTTTTTTCCAAAACAGGCCACGAGCACGACGCTCGCCGTCTTTCTTCCGACCCCTTTGAGCGACACGAGCTCGTCCATCGTCTTTGGCACCTCGCCGCCGAACACTGATACGAGTTGGCCGGCCATCGCTTTCAGGTTGCGTGCCTTCTGGCGGTACATCCCGATCGTATTCACTCGCGCTTTGATCGATTTCACATCCGCCTTCGCGAGCGCCGAGGGATTCGGGAACGCGCGGAAAAATCCGGGGAGCAGTTTCAGGACCTGCTCGTCGCGCGTGCGCGCCGAAAGGATCACGGCCGCGAGCGTGTGATACGGGGTCCCGACCTCCATCGCGCCCGGATTCGCAAACGACTTGCGCAACGCCGCGAGCACCGTTCGTACCTCGTGCGCGGAGACCGTCTTCATAGGAGCGGCTGCCCGGTCATCTCCGGCGGCTGCGGGATCCCGAGCACGGTTAGAATCGTTGGCGCGACGTCCGCGAGCATGCCGACCGGCGGGGAGAGCGACAGATCGCCGTCCGGAACCTCGCCCGCCGGCGACGGCATCCCTTCGTACGCCTTGCCGACGATGAGAAACGGAACAGGATTGGTGGAATGTTCTTTGTCGATGTCTCCGGTGCGCAAATTCTGCACCTCTTCCGCATTGCCGTGATCCGCCGTGATGAAGACGACCCCTCCCTTCGCGAGGGTCGCGTCGACGATCTTCCCGACGCACTCGTCCACGGCCTCGACCGCCTTCACCGTCGCTTTCAAATTTCCGGTGTGTCCGACCATGTCCGGATTCGCGAAGTTCATGGCGATCAGGTCATATTTGTCGCCGGCGATCTCTTTCACGACGCGATCCGCGAGTTCATAGGCGCTCATTTGCGGCACCTGATCGTAGGACGCGACGCGCGGCGACGGAATGATCACGCGATCCTCTCCCGGGAACGCTTCCTCTTTCGTGCCGTTTAAGAAAAAGGTGACGTGGGCGTATTTTTCCGTTTCGGCGATATGAAGCTGCGTCAGGCCCGCGTCGGAAATCACCTCCGCCAAACATTTGCGGACGAGTTCAGGCGGATAGGCCACCTCGACCGGCAGGCCGGATTCGTATTCGGCCATCGTCACTGGAAAGATGTTCCGTTTCGTGCGTGGAAATTTATCGAACTCCGGCAGAACGAGCGCTTTGGTGATCTCCCGCGAGCGGTCCGGACGAAAATTAAACACGATCACCGCGTCGTTGTCTTCGATCACGCCGACCGGTTTCCCACCCTCGGTGATCACGGTCGGAACGAACTGCTCATCGTACACCTCCTTGGCGTACGACGCCTTGAGCGCCCCGAGCGGATCTTCCGTCGTCTCCCCTTGCCCCAGGACCATGGCGTTGTACGCTTTTTCGATGCGATCCCAACGATTGTCGCGATCCATGGCGTAGTAGCGGCCGCTCATTGAGGCGATCTTGCCGACCCCGAGCTCTTTCATCTTATCTTGAAGCGTTTTCACGAAGTCGACACCGGCATTGTAAATCGTGTCGCGTCCGTCGAGAATCGCCTGAACGAACACGCGGCTCACCCCTTCGCGCTTGGCGAGTTCAAGCAGAGCGTGACAATGCGCGTCCATCGAGTGCACGCGTCCGGCGCTGACCATCCCGACCAGATGCACGGCGCTTTTGTGTTTCTTCGCATGCGCGAACGCGTCCTTGAGCGCCGCGTTTTCAAAAAACGCGCCGACCGTGATGTCGCGGTTGATGCGCGGGAACATTTGGTAGTACACGCGCCCGGCTCCGATCGCCAAGTGTCCCACTTCCGAGTTGCCCATCTCTCCCCAAGAAAGCCCAACCTCTTCCCCGCTCGACCTGACCGTCATCGCCGGATAGTTCCGGATCAATTTGTCGAGCACCGGTTTTTTCGCGTGCGCAATTGCGTTCCCTTCCGAGTCCGGCGCCACCCCAAACCCGTCAAGCACGATCAAAACAGCGGGACGGGGACGTGAATTCATATCAGCCATAGTGGGGACATTGTAACGAAGACCGACGGCTTAGGCAAAGCCGTCGGTCATTCCGCCCCCTTCCGGCGCAGACGCTCGAGTAAAGGAGCCATGATGCGTTTGAATTCCTCAAAATAGACGCGTTTGTTCGATGGATACTCGTCAAAAATTTTTCGCGCGAGCGCAAGGTACCGTTCGTCCGGATGCGCCTGGGTTCGTGCGAGCGCCTCGTCCATGGCCGGAATGCCCTCGCGGATAATGCTCGTGTTCATGGATTTTGCTGACGTCGTTTTTAGGAACAGGATGGTGAACGTCTCGAATGTGCGTCGAACACTATCGAAATCGGTTCGATCAAGATCCGCCTCGAGCGCTTCGACCGCAGGGAGATACATTCGTGCATCTGAGCTCGCCTGCGCCCGCGCACGGAGAACATCGAACAGCTTTTTGGACGTCCTTTCTTCAAAGAGCGCGGTGAACCAGTTCAATTCATTAACTGGCCCGGACCAAAGCAAGGCTGGAAACTCTTCCGCGAGCGCTTCCGGATCCAGAAATGTAGCCTGCAAACCTTTTTTGAAGAAGGTGGGCACCACCGAATTCTCGTCGCTGCGTTCATACGTCATGATCGCGTGCGCAGGATCATGATTTGGGATAAACCCGAACGTCTCCGCGTGATCGTTCAATTTTTTTTCGGCATCGGACTCGTCCTTCGCTTCCTGTCCCGGACGATGCAACGCCGCATTGACCAGACGCTTCGAAACGTACTCGATGAACAGTCCGACATCGCGCTTCTCCGCTTCCGACAGATGTTCTCCTTGCAACTGAAAAAACTGATCGATCCCGTCGTCAGAGACCTCCCGTGATCCGAAAATATCGCGCGCCTTTTTCTCGATCCCCTTCCGTAGTTCCGGGTCACGATAAAAGTTCGGCCGTTCAGACATAGTTATCGAGAAATCTCCTCCTCGATTTCCATGAGACGATTATATTTTGCCAGACGTTCCGACCGCGAGAGCGAGCCGGTTTTGATGTATTCGGCGTTGACCGCGACCGCGAGGTCGGCGATCGTCGTGTCCGGGGTTTCACCGGAACGATGGGAGACGTTGATCTTGTAGCCGTGTTTTTGCGCGAGCAGGATCGCATCGATGGATTCCGAGAGCGAGCCGATTTGGTTCACCTTGATGAGAATCGCGTTCCCCGCCTTGCGGTCGATCCCCTGCTGGAGCCGCTCGACGTTTGTCACGAAGAAATCATCGCCGACGAGTACGACTTTTTTGCCGACGCGCTTGGTCAGTTCGATCCAGCCAGCCCAATCGTCCTCGGCGAGACCGTCCTCGAGCGACATGATCGGATATTTTTTGAGCCAGCTCTCCCACATGGCGATCATCTGGGCGCTCGAGAGTTTCTTTTTGTCGACGCGTAGCTCGTAGCGTTTTGTTTTCGCGTCGTAAAGCTCGCTCGTCGCCGGGTCCATGGCGAACAACACGTCCTTGCCTGGTTTGTAGCCGGCGGCGGAGATGGCGAGCAACATGGTCTGGAACGCCTCCTCGTTTTTCTTGAACGGAACGGCATAGCCGCCCTCGTCGCCGACAAGCGTCGAGAACCCTTTCTTCTTCAAAATTTTTCCGAGCGCGTGGAACACTTCGGAACCGCAGCGCACGCGCTCCTTCAGTTTTTTCTGCTGCGGAACGATCATGAATTCCTGAAAGTCGAGGATCCATCCCGCATGCGCGCCGCCGTTCATGACGTTCATGGTCGGGTACGGCAAATGCCAGCCTGTGTGCTGCAGATCGAACACCCAGCGCAAATACTTGTAGAGCGGCACGCGCTTGTGCGCCGCGCCCGCGTGCGCGCAGGCGAGCGACACGCCAAGGATCGCGTTCGCGCCGAGTTTCGACTTGTTTTTCGTCCCATCGAGCATGAGCATGGTCATGTCGATGTCGCGTTGCTGATACACGTTCATGCCGACGAGTTTCGGCGCGATTTTTTTGTTCACGTTGTTCACCGCCTTCAAGACGCCGAGCCCCCCGTAGCGTTTGGGATCGCCGTCGCGCAGTTCGAGCGCTTCGTGGATGCCGGTCGATGCGCCGCTCGGCACCGACGCCGACGCGCTTGTGCCATCGTTCAAGAGCACGCTCACTTTGAGCGTCGGATTGCCGCGCGAATCGAGAATTTCGTGCGCATGGATCTCTTCGATCTTGGACATACTCAAATTTTTAACGCTTCCACGCCGGGCAATTTCTTGCCGGCTAAAAATTCCAGCATCGCGCCTCCACCGGTCGAAAGCAGCGTGTAGCGATCGGCCAGATGCGCCGCTTCGACCACGGGGATCGTATCGCCGCCGCCCACGATCGTTTTGGCTTTGCCGGTGCGCGCGGCGATCGCGCGCGCAAGCAGCTCCGTCCCTGCTGCGAATTTCGGGATCTCGCAGTAGCCGAACGGGCCGTTCCACACGATCGCTTTCGCGCTCAGGATCGCGCGCGCGTACGTCCGCATGGTCCGACGTCCAAGATCAACGACGCGGTCGTCTTTGCCGATGGCATCCACCGACACCAGCGCTTTCTTCGCCTGCGAGCTCAAACGCTTTACGACGAACACGTCCGATGGCAGAAGCAGTTTCTTCTTCCATTTTTTCAACAGTTTTTTCGCGACCGGCACCCCTTCGGCCTCGTACGCGGACTTTCCGATGTCGTATCCTTGCGCGATCAAAAACGGATGCGCCATGGCGCCGCCGATCAGGACGGCGTCCACCTTCGGTAAAAAGCGTTCAAGGACCGGAAGTTTGGTGGTGATTTTAAGCCCGCCCATGGCGAGCACAAAGGGCCGTTTCGGATGCTCGAGGCCGCTCAACACCTCGATTTCGTGCGCCAAGAGCGGCCCGGCATAGGACGGAAGCTCTTCGGTGATCGCGTCCACCGACGCGTGCGCGCGGTGCGACACGGCAAACGCGTCGTTCACGTACAGATCCGCCAACCCCGCGAGTCGGTGTGCAAACGCTTTGCTGTTCTGCTCTTCGCCGGGTTCAAATCGAACGTTCTCGAGCATGACGACCTCGCCCTCCTGCAGGCGCGACACCAAGCGGTCCGTTTTGGCGCCAACGACCTCGGGCGACAATTTTACCGGCACGTGCAGAAGCTCCTCGAGGCGCTTGGCAACCGGCCGCACGGAATCCGACGGGTGGCGCTTCCCTTCCGGACGTCCAAGATGCGTTACGACGATAAGACTCGCCCCGCGCTGGCGCAACCACTCAAGCCCGACGGCGGCCTGCGCGATCTTGCCGTGCGCGCCGTCGACGGCGCGTCCGTTTTTCACCGGGACGTTCCCGTCGATCCGGACCAGCACGCGCTTTCCGACAAGGGAGGTTGACTTCGGCAGCGTTTTCAATCGCATACGAGGGTATGATAGCACACTCACGTTCAATCGTTCTGGATGTACATCTTCGCGCCGCGCATCCACATGTGGAGGGCGTAGTGCGGCGGAAGGATGCTCAAGAAGTATCGGAGGTCCGCAACTTTCCGAATCAGGTATGCAGGCCAACCCATAAACGAGAGCCCGTACAGGTTCGCGATGGCATATTTGCCGCCAAGCGGGATGATCGTCGGCCAGGAAGCGGCTGATCGGAACGGGAGCAAGGGTTTTCCCTCGGCCGCGCGCGCGATGTTTTCCGCGACCACCTTCGCCTGCGCAATCGCGGCCTGTGCGAGCGCCGGAACCGGCTGGTGTTTCGCCGGATCAAGATACGCCGCGCAGTCGCCGAGCGCATACACGTGCTCGCACCCCGACACACGGCCGGTCGGATCGACCGTAATCTTTCCCTTCTTATCCATCGGGAGAGCAAAGGACGCAAGAACGGACGCCGGTTTGATCCCCCCGGTCCAGACGACGAGATCCGCGGCGAGCAACGTAAGCTCGGGATGTTCCGCCGGGGGCGTGCCGGGCGGCAGTGCTGGTTTCACGAACACGCCATCGGCCGCGACATGGTCGATCGCCGTGGTGGTTTTGACCTCGACGTGCAGGCGCTGTAATCGCTCTCGTGCGGCCTCTTGCTGGTGGGGCGGAAGCATGGACAGGATCGTCGGCGCGGCTTCGACAAGGATCACCTTGGCCGCATCCGCGCGCAGCACGCCGGCATGCACGAGACGATCGAAAAAATTCGCGACCTCGGCCGAAAACTCCGTGCCGGTGGCGCCCGCGCCGCCGACGACCACCCGAATTTCCTTCCGCTTCCCTTTTTTATATTCGGTAAACAAGCGGTACAGACGGTCGCGAATGCGCAACGCCTCCGGAAGATTTTTCATCGCAATGGCGTGGACGTCGAGTCCGGGAATCCCGTAGGTCGCGGTTTCGGAACCGAGCGCGATCACCAATTCGTCATACGGAATGGACGGCCCGCCCTCCACGCGCACGCACGATTCCTCGCGATCGATGCCGACGACCGTCACGCGGCGGAATCGGATGTGTTTGGCGCCGAGGATCGTCGTGAAGGTGTCGAATCGGACGCACACGCCGGCGCGCAGTTCCCCGGCGCACGCGCGATGCGCCTCCTCGACGCTTCCGGTCGCGACCTCGTACAGCAGCGGCGTGTACAAATGCTCGCCGCTCTTGTCGAGCAGTAAAATTTCGCACGCTCCCATGCGCCCGCAGCGGCGTTCGAGTTCAAGCGCAAGCGTCAGTCCGGCAAACCCGGCGCCCAAAATCACGATCCGATGCATCTGTGCGGCCATAGCCCCGTTAAAAATTGATTTGAAGAAAAGAAATCTGCGGCGGGTCGAACAGACGCGCGCGCGGGCCGCTTTCGCCGACGCCGGGAGTGATGAATAGCGGGATCCCCTGATAGTCGAACCGTCCCATGTCGTACGCGTTCCCGAGCGCGTCCGGAATCGCGGTCAGCGGTCCGATAAACGGCAGCCGAATCTGTCCGCCATGCGTGTGCGCCGCGAGCACGAGGTCGGCGACCTGACTCGCCGGAGACAGCACCACGTCCGGCGAATGCGCGAGCAGGATTACGAGCTCGTCCGGTGTGAGGCCCTTCACCGTTTCATCCACGCTGCCGTTGGTATCCAGATCATCGACCCCAGCAAGCACCAACCGCGTTTCCCCGACCGTGAGCCGCGCGGTCTCGTTGCGCAGCACGGTGATTCCGTAGGACGCGAGCGCCTGCTCCACCGCCTCGGCATCTCCGCGCCCGCCCTCGTGATTCCCGAGCACCGCAAACACGCCGATGGGCGCCGTGAGATCGCGCAGCGGTTGCAGTTCGCTCGCAAGCGCCGGATCTTCCGCGACGTAATCGCCGAGCAGGAAGACGACGTCCGGCTTTTTTGCGTTCGATCGTTCCACCACCTCGCGCACCCACGCCTCCCCTTTATACGGTCCGACTTCGAAGTCGCCGATCACCGCCGCGGTCATCCCGTGCATGGGTTGCGGCGTGAGAGAAACCGTCGTGATCTTCGTCGTGAGCAAACGCGGCTCCACGAAACTTCCATAGAACAGCAGGATCCAGCCGATCGCGAGCACGGACGCAAGTGCGGACGCCAACCGCTTGTGCGACACCCGTTTCCATTCGACGGCGACCTCAATCAGGAACGCGCCGACGGCGATCAAGAAAAAAACAATCACGAAGTCGTAAGACGAAACCGACATGCGGTGTCATTACATTCGGCCAACATGTTCTGCCATCTGAACCAGGTGAACCGAGTATCCCCATTCGTTGTCGTACCAGGCAAGCACCTTCACGAGATCGCCATCGACCACCCGCGTCATCTCGAGGTCCACGATCGACGAATACGGATTGCCGATAAAGTCCGAGGACACGAGCGGCACGTCGGACACGGCGAGCACACCCTTCCAGCGGGCATCCTTGGCCGCCTTCTTGAACGCCATGTTGACGTCGTGCACCGTGACCTTTTTCTTCAAGACGAAGGTGAAATCCGACAGGGACACGTCGATGGTCGGAACGCGGATCGCAAGCCCGTCGAATTTGCCCTTCAGGCTCGGAATGGCCTCCGTGACGGCGACCGCGGCTCCGGTCGAGGTCGGGAGCATGTTGTTCATCGCGGCGCGCGCGCGGCGCATGTCCGGGTGCATCTTCGGCGGAAGGCCGTCGACGATGTTCTGTTCGGCGGTGACCGAGTGCACGGTCGTCATCATCGCTTTTTTCACGCCGAAGACGTCGTTCATGATCGCGGCCACCGGCGCGATTGAATTCGTGGTGCAGGATGCGTTGTTCACGATCTTCTCGCTCTTCTTCACCTTCTTGTGGTTCACCCCCATGAGGTACGTCGGCACCCCTTTGGCCGGCGCCGAAATCACCACCTTCTTCGCTCCGGCCGTGAGGTGCGCCTTCGCCGCGTCCATGTTCGTGAACCGGCCCGTAGATTCGATCACCACGTCCACGTTGTACGCCTTCCAGGGAAGCTTCGCGGGTTCCGTCTCCGCGACGACCGGAATCTTTTTGCCGTCGATGATGACGTGATGCGCGTCGAACCCGACCTTGTGCTTCCATTCGCGAAACACGGAATCGTATTTCAACAGATGCGCCAGGATTTTCGGCTCGGTCAGATCGTTGACGGCGACGAACTCGACGCCCGGACGATCCCAGCCGGCTTTCAGCGTGTTGCGGCCGATGCGGCCGAATCCGTTAATGGCGATGCGCAGCGTCTTGGGCATAGAAGCATGGGCTAGAGTGAATTGATCGCGTCCATTATAACACGAAAAAGCGCCTCATTCGAGGCGCTCGGCAACAATCACGTTCGGAACCGGGACGAAACTATCGATCAGCTCACCCTGATCGCCGGCGGAGACAACCAACCCGGAAGACGGACCGCCGTCCAGGTTGATGACGTTCGTCCAGTCGACCTTCAGTCCGGCCAATTCCTGCGCGAGCACAAACAGACTCACCTCGTCGTCGGCAATAATCCCGAGGTAGACATTCCCCTGCCGATCCAGTCCGATAAAACTGCGTCTGGCCATTTGCCCCGAATCCGCGGCGACCGCCGCCTGACCGTCGTCGATCAGAAACGGATAACTCTGTCCCACCTCGTTCGCGTGTTTGTCGAGCGCCTCCTGCCCGTGCACGATCGCCACCTTCGGCGCCAACTCGATGTACCCGGATTTGTCTTCGTCGAAAGAGGAGCTACCGACCATCTTCCCGTCATCAACAAGATAGCCAGCCGGAGAAAAATCCTCGCGGAAGTACACCCCGTTCATCACCGCCACGGCGTTGGGAAAATCGGCTGCCCACGTCCCGACCGGGGTCGGCTTGTCGCTCGCGGCAAATTGCCACGAAAATTTTCCGGCGGCGAAACGGAAGAGGATCATGTCCGACGTCTGAAGACGATCCAGGTCCGGCGCAATCGAAACCCACGCATCCGTGTGCGCGCGAATCGCGGGCGGCGTTGATGGGGTTGAAGGCGAAGCGCATCCGGCGCCGAGCAGAAACAGCAGAGTCAATCCGATCCATCGATTTTTCATACCCGCGCATTATAACAAAAGATCCGACCGTGCGTCGGATCGTCCGTCGGTTAGCCGCCGATGTTGAATCGAGCGAACCGGGTCACCTGGATGTTTTCCCCGAGCGAGGCGATTTTTTCTTTCACGAGCTCCTCGATCGTCTTGTCCTCGTCCTTGATGAAATCCTGTTCGAGGAGGCAGACCTGGCTGTAGTACTTGTTGATTTTTCCTTCGATGATCTTCTCGAGCACGTCCGCGCCCTTCGATTGGCCGGCCATTTCCTCGCGATAGATCGCCTTTTCTTTTTCGACCATATCCGCCGGCACGTCCTCACGCTTCACATAAAGCGGATCCGACGCGGCGATGTGCATGACGAGATCGCGGCAGAGATCCACGAACTGATCCGTGCGCGCGACGAAATCCGTTTCGCAGAGAACCTCGACCATCGCGCCGACCTTGCCGTTGGCGTGGATGTACGAGAACACGCGCCCTTCGTTGGTCGCGCGGTCGGCTTTTTTGCCGGCCTTCACGATCCCCTTTTTGCGCATCACCTCGGCCGCCTTTTCGAGGTCGCCGCCCGTTTCTTCGAGCGCCGCCTTTGCGTCCATCATCCCCGCGCCGGTCATCTGGCGCAGCTGCATGACTGTTTTTGCGTCCACCATAGTATGAATGTTCAACCTCCTAACCCTCCTTAGACCACCGCGGTCACGACCGGCGTCGGCGCGGATTTCGGCGGAATCGGTTTCGCTTCGGCCTTGGCCTTTGCCGCGGCGTTCTTCTCCGCTTCCTTGCGGCCTTCCTGAATCGCTTCGGAAATGAGATGCGTGATAAGCGCGATCCCCTTTACCGAGTCGTCATTGGCCGGAATCGGATGCGCGACATCTTCCGGATTCACGTTCGTGTCGCAAATAGCGGTCATCAGGATGCCGGTCGCCATCGCTTCCTGGAGCGCGGTCTTTTCGTTGCGCAGGTCCACGATGTACATCGCGTCCGGCATGCGTTCGAGCGAGGCGATCCCGCCCACCTTCGTGTCGAGCTCAAGGATTTCGCGCGCGAACCAGATCTGTTCCTTTTTGGTGTACTTGCGCAGCTCGCCCTTCGCCTGCTGATCCTTCAGCATCTTGTAGCGGCGGATGAGTTTTTTGACCTCGGTGAAGTTCGTGAGGGTTCCGCCGAGCCAGCGCTCGTTCACGTACGGCATCCCGCACGCTTCGGCCTCGCGCTTCACGATGTCGGCCGCCTGGCGCTTCGTGCCGACAAACAAAACGACACCGCCGCGGGCCGCCACACCTCTCACGAACTCGAGGGACTCCGCCAGCTTCTCCTGGGTCTTTTCCAGGTCGATGATGTGGATGTTCCCGCGTTCCGTGAAGATGTACTGCTCCATCTTCGGGTGCCAACGAGACGCTTGGTGCCCGAAATGGACACCTGCCTGGAGCATCTCAACCAGGCTCGGCATAGTTGTCATACGCGTTTTCCTTTTTTCGTCGGCGGGCAAGCTCGAGCCCGGGCGTGAGCCAGGGAGGAATCGAGTCCTGTTTTCCCCCGCCTGTGTGATTAAAAATGTGGCTAGAGCTTACAAAAAAGGGCGAAAAGCGTCAAGAGGAGATCGGCGTCGGCGAACGGGCTTGACGGGAACCCCGCCCTAAGGCATACTGCGGCGGTCGCGTGCTTAACTTGCGCGACTCCGGCCGGCAACGACCGGACCACACCGTCCATTTGACGGAGGAACTGATGACGAACGGACCGCAGCGGAAGAAGAACGACGCCGAGAGCTCGATCCTGGCCGAGTGCGATCGGAACGACTACCCGAAGGCGGCCCAGATCGCCGCCGGGTACGTCACCGAGAACGCGAACGAGCCCAAGACCGATCGCGGCGCCGACCTGGACCTCGAGCTCCTCTCGGACGTCCTCCACAAGGTCATCCGCTGCAACCGGCGCGACAAGCAGACCGAGACCGACATCGGCACGCTGACGGCGCACCTGAAGACCCGCCTCGACAGCCGCAGCACGCGCGCCCTGCACCGGGTCGCGACGACCCACCGGCGCCAGACCGCGCTCGACTCGCTCGTTCCCGCCTCCGCGTAGCGCGCCTCCCCGCGCCCGCCTGATCTGACGCCTCGCGCCAACCGCCAACAGGTCGCGGCCGCGCGACACCCTCTCCCCTCGCCCCAAGCGAGGTTTTCTTATTGAATGAACATCGCGTCTCCGAATGAGAAGAACCGATAGTCTCGTGCGATGGCCTCGCGATAGGCCGCGAGGATGTGCTCGCGGCCGGCGAGCGCAGAGACAAGGACGAGCAGCGTCGATTTCGGCAGATGAAAATTCGTGATGAGCGCGTCGATGACGTTGAACGAGTAGCCGGGAGTGATGAACATATTTACCTCGCCGGTAAAACCCTCCGTCGAGAGCGGAGCCGCGCCCTCGAGCGCCCTCGACGGACAGACCGCCGCCCGCCCGTAACCGTGGCTTGGGAAAGACCAGCGCCGACAAAAACCGCTGATAGAGCACCGCTTCTTCGCACGTGATGCCCAGGTGACGTAGCTCCACGCGGGTG
>CAZOPY010000022.1:0-12875 GCA_964581945.1 uncultured Gammaproteobacteria bacterium
CGGACAGAAGACCGGATTTTTTCTCGATCAAAAGGTGCTTCGTTCCCGCATTCGCTCGGTCGCGAACGAGCGGAAAACGCTCAACCTGTTTTCCTACACCGGCGCGTCCGGCGTCGCGGCCATGCTTGGTGGTGCGAGCTCCGTCCACAACATCGACGGTTCGCAGGAAGCGCTCGACGGGTGCGCGGTGCAAGCGAAACTGAACAAGATCAAAGCCGCTTCATTCACGACGGAGAAGGCGGACATTTTTCAGCGGCTTGGAGAGCAGAAAAAACCGGCGTATGATCTGGTCATCATGGACCCGCCCGCGCTCATCAAGGGTCACAAGGACATCGAAGAAGGAAAGAAGGCGTATCACTTTGCCAACCGCGCCGCGATGCGGCTCGTGAACGACGGCGGCCTGTTCGTGACGTCGAGCTGTTCGCACTTCATGAGCGAGGACGACCTCGCGTTCACCCTGCGCCGCGCGTCCGTGCAGAATGACATGCACCTCTCCGTCCTCGACGTCGTGCGACAGGCGCCGGACCATCCGCTTTCCGTGTACTTCCCAGAGGCCGCCTACCTTAAGTCCTTCGTATGCCAGGTTCGACGCTGACCGTCACCATCCAGACGCAGACGCTCCTGAATGTCATCATGGTCGTCGGCGCGATCGTGCTCGCGTGCGCGGTCGGGATGTTTGCGTTCGAGGCGGTGCGCCGCCTGTTCCATCTGCTCGTCTGGCCGCGAGGCGCATTCACGCGCGAGCAGATCAAAAAGCGCTGGTCGCAGATCGAGGCGCTGCAAGCGACGCCGGATCGAACCTCCGAACGCATGGCCGTCATCGAAGCCGACAAACTGCTCGACGAGGTCCTTCGCTCCATGGGCATGCCCGGCAAGTCCATGGGCGAGCGCCTCACATTCGCTCAACACAAATATTTCCGGCTCCGCCAGGTCTGGTGGGCGCATAAAGTACGCAACCAACTCGTCCACGAGGACAGCTTCGAGCTTAAACGCGCGCAGTCACGCGCCGCCGTGAAGAGTTTCCGCGAGGCTCTGCGTGAGCTCGGGGCGATGTAGCCGTTCGGGGCCATCCAGGTTGCTTTTTTTGTTCAAAAAGCGCATACTTTCGTCGTTATGCCCGATATTCTCAAAATGATTTTTGGCGACCCGAACAAGCGGGTGGTGGCTGATCTCGAGCGCGAGGTCGGCAAGATTAACGCGTTTGAACCGGCCATGCAGGCGCTCTCCGACGAGCAGCTCAAGGCGAAGTCGGCGGAGTTTCGCGATCGGCTGGCGAAGGGCGCGTCGCTCGACGATATTTTGTACGAAGCGTTTGCGGCGTGCCGCGAAGCGTCCAAGCGCCAACTCGGGCAGCGGCACTTTGACGTGCAGCTCATGGGTGGAATCGTCCTCCATCGCGGCGGGATCGCGGAAATGCGCACCGGGGAGGGGAAGACGCTCACGGCAACTTCGGCTATGTATCTGAATGCGCTTGCTGGCAAAGGAGCGCACCTTGTCACCGTGAACGACTACCTCGCCAAGCGCGATGCGGTGTGGATGGGACAGGTGTACGACGCGCTCGGCCTCACGGTCGGCGTTATTCAGCATGACCAGGCGTTCGTCTACGACAAGACGTTCAAGCATGTGCCGGACTCGAGCGCGGAAGAGGCGCACGACAAGGAGCGCGACGCGACCGGATCGTTCCGCGTGCACATGGATTACCTGCGCCCCTGCTCGCGCAAAGAGGCGTATGCCGCGGATATCACCTACGGGACGAACAACGAGTACGGGTTTGATTTCCTGCGCGACAACATGGTGTACACGCTGAACCAAATGGTGCAGCGCCCGTTGCAGTTTGCGATCGTGGACGAGGTCGACTCGATCCTGATCGACGAAGCCCGCACCCCGCTCATCATCTCGGCCCCGGCCGAAGAATCGAACGAGCTGTATTATCGCTTCGCGCAGATCGCCGCGACGCTCGTCGAGAACGAGGATTACAACATTGATGAAAAAATGCGCACCTCGGCGCTCTCGGAATCCGGGATCGCAAAGATTGAGAAGGCGCTCGGGATCGACAACCTGTACGGACAGGGGATCACGATGGCGCACCACGCCGAGCAAGCGCTGCGCGCGCATGCGCTCTACAAGCGCGACCGCGACTACGTTGTCAAAGACGGCGAGGTGATCATCGTCGACGAATTCACGGGCCGCCTCATGATCGGTCGCCGCTACTCGGAAGGGCTGCACCAGGCGATCGAAGCCAAAGAAGGGGTGAAGATCCAGCGCGAGAGCGAAACGCTCGCGACCATTACGTTTCAAAACTACTTCCGCATGTACAAGAAGCTGGCGGGCATGACCGGAACCGCCGCGACCGAAGCGGAAGAATTCGGCAAGATCTACAACCTTGAGGTCACGAGCATCCCGACCAACCGCGGGAACAGCCGCAAGGACATGACCGATCGCGTGTACAAAAACGAGGCTGGCAAATATCTCGCCGTCGCGCGCGAAGCCAAGGCGCTGCACGAAAAAGGCCAACCGGTGCTCATCGGGACGATTTCGATCGACAAAAACGAAATGCTGTCCGAACTACTCCGCCGCGAGGGCGTTCCGCACAACATTCTGAACGCCAAAAACCACGAACGCGAAGCCGAATTTATTGCGCAGGCCGGGCGCCGGGGCGGCGTGACCCTCGCGACGAACATGGCTGGTCGCGGCGTCGACATCATCCTCGGCGGCAACCCGCCGGACCCGACCGAAGCCGCTGCCGTCAAAGAACTTGGCGGATTGTTCGTGATCGGCACCGAACGCCACGAATCCCGCCGCATCGACAACCAGCTGCGCGGCCGCGCCGGACGCCAAGGCGACAACGGCGCCACGCAGTTTTACGTCTCCATGGAGGACGATCTCATGCGCATCTTCGGGAGCGACCGCGTCAAAGGGATGATGGATCGCCTCGGGATCCCGGACGACCAGCCGATCGAAAACGGCTTAGTTTCGAGCTCGATCGAAAAAGCGCAGCACCGCGTGGAAGGTCACCACTTCGACACGCGCAAACATCTGCTCGACTACGACGACGTCCTGAACAAACACCGCACCCTCATCTACGAACGCCGCCGCGAGGTGATCGAGGCGTATGAAAAACCGGACGTCGAGTCGCTCAAACCGAAACTCCTCGAGCTGATCGAGGACGAGGTCGAGCAGGTGATCATGTTCCACACCGGCGATCCGTCCGTCGAATCCGAACGTTTCCCCGGCGGCCCGCAGAATCCGGATTTCAACGCCAAAGAGATCGTCGAGGTCATCGAAACGATGGTCCCGCTTGATGCTGAAACGAAAAAGAGTTTCGAAACGCTCGCACAGGAAACCGGCAAGGACAAACTCCACCTCGCCGAGAGCCGCACCAAACTCATCGAAACGGTCATGGGCGCTGTCACCAAAGCGTACACGTTCGCCGAGGAAAAAATCGGCGACCGCCAAAAACTCAAAGACCTCGAACGCACGGTCATCCTCCGCTCCATGGACCGCATGTGGATCGACCACCTGTCGGCGATGACCCAACTCCGCACCGGCATCGGCTTACAAGGCTACGGCCAACGCGATCCGCTCATCGAATACAAGCGAGAAGCCTTCGGCATGTTCAACCGCTTGCTTTCGACGATCAACCAAGAGATCGCAAACAACTTCTTCAAAGTGGTCGCCCACGCCGCCCAAACCCAGCAGACAGTAACCCTCGGCAAGTCCATGCTCGAGCGGCTTGGAGTTACGCTCTCCGCCCCGGCGAAGACGCAGGGGAACAACGGAGCTGGAACGATGAAGCTCGGTACGAGCGACTCGAGCTCATCGAGTTCTTTGAGCTCGAGTTCGAGCGCGCCGGTTGCGAATCCGTACGCGAATGTGGGACGGAACGATCTCTGCCCGTGCGGGTCGGGGAAGAAGTTCAAGAAGTGTCATGGAGCTTAATATCAAAACCGCCTTCGGGCGGTTTTGTGGTAGAGTGGTTTTCGTATGAAATCCATCGAGGAACGTCTCACAGAAATCGAGCAACGCAACGCACGCGTCGAAGCGGACAAAGCGTGGGAAACGAGCTGGACACGGCGCGGGTTACTCGTGTTGTTCACCTACATCGCGATCGGAACGTACATGTGGGCCATCGGAATTTCCTCGCCGTGGCTGAACGCGATCGTGCCGGCTGTTGGGTTCATGATCTCGACACTCACCATGCCTTGGTTTAAGGCGCAATGGTTGAAGCGGCGGAAATGACTATGACCTGCCCCTTCTGCAGTTTTTCCGCGTTGAGTTGGGACGTACCGATGGAGACGACACATTTCTGGCTCGTGTTCGATCCGAATCCCGTTTCCCCGGGGCATATGCTTGCGGTGAGCAAGCGGCATCTGTCTGGACTGCTCGACCTCACGCCGGAGGAGTGGGCAGATCTTCATCTTGCTCTTGCGAAAGCTCGAGAATGCATTGAAGGGACAGACCTCGTGCCGGTATACGAAAAGTTTATTGGGCTCCCAGAGATTTCCGGAAACGGCACTCTCTGCCGCGAAGCGCTTGCGCATCCGCGACTCAACTCTAAACCGGACGCGTACAACCACGGCGTGAATGATGGACCCGCGGCCGGACGAACGGTTCCGCACTTTCACTGGCATATCATCCCTCGCTACGAACACGACGTCGAAGATCCCCGCGGCGGCGTTCGCCACGTGATTCCGGGGAAGGGAAACTACCGGAAATTTTTTCCACAGGATTCTGTATGACGAATGACCTGACGAAAACATCGGTCAAACGCGGCGTCGATTGCATCGGCGTAACGGTCAGTTTTCTTTGTCATGACGGGAAGGGAAAGGTGCTCTTGCACAAGCGAAGCGCGAACTGCCGGGATGAGCATGGAAATTGGGACGGCGGGGGCGGGGCACTTGAATTTGGCGAGGCGTCGTTTGAGGAATGTCTCCGCCGCGAAATCAGGGAAGAATACTGCACCGACGTGGTCCGTGCGGAATTCGTCGCCGTCAGGAACATGCTCCGCTCCCACAACGGCGCTCCGACGCATTGGGTGGGCGTTCTCTACTTCGTCGAAGTGGATCCGGCCCAAGTAAATATTGGCGAGCCGGAAAAAATGGATGACATCGGGTGGTTTTCTCCGGATGAGCTCCCATCGCCTCTGCATTCGCAGCTTCTGGGGGCGATAGAGCTGGTCAGGCAAAAAGGGTTCATCTCCTAACCGCCACTGTGGCGGTTTCGTGTTACTATAATCTTATATGAAACGCTTTATCCTCATTGCGACTTTGTTGCTCGCCGGTGCCGGGTGCGTTTCGGTTGCTCCGCCGAAGCCGACGCCGGAGCCTAGTCCGGCTCCCGAGCCTGTGCCGATCGGGACGGAGTGTCGATCTTATGCGAGTTGTCAGAACGATGCCCCCTGTCCTTCGGGGACAGAGTGCAGCGGGCTGCCGGCATACGGGTGTTATCCTCCGGGGTGTCCGACGCCCATCTGTTTGGCTTCCAGTGACTTTATTTCCGCGCCGGACGGTGAGATTCGGGTGACGGAGTTGCGGGAAGGAATGAACGTCTGGACCCTCGATCCGCTTGGCAACAAAGTTGCCGAACCGATTCTCAAGATCTCTCGTACCCCTGTGTTGGATGACCATGAGATGATTCACCTCGTTCTCGAGGACCGTCGTGAGGTCTGGGCTTCACCCGGGCATCCGCTCGCGGACGGGAGAGGGATCGAAACGCTCCAAATCGGGGATGCGCTCGACGGCAGCACGGTCAAAACAATCGAATCGGTTCCGTATTGGGACGACGCCACTTATGACATCCTTCCCGACGGCGGAACGGGTTCCTACTGGGCGAACGGGATCTTGCTCGACAGTACGCTCCAATAACTCACTGTATATGAAAAAACTTTTCCCATTGCTTGTTCTTGTTCTTCTCGGCGCGGGTTGCGCCACCGTGCCAGCTGCGAACGTTGCGCCGGTCCAGACGGATCCGTACGAGGGGTGGGGGACGATCGAACCAGGGAGCGTGGTTTCGCTTCGCATTCCGCCGGGCTGCTCGGGTGATCCGGGGGCGGGGTCGATTTATGTGATCTGTCCGACGGCGGACAATCCGCAGCCGACGCCGGAGTTCGTGACCTCATCGGACGGGATCGTTGTGAACATTCGTACCTGGGAGGGACAGCCGCCGGCTGACTGGGACAAGATTATCGACAGCCTACGCGTGCTGACGCCGGTCGATCATGATATCGAGATCCATGTCGAGGGTATCGGCGACGAAGGGACGTCATCGCAGCCGCCCGTGATTGGGTTGAAGGCTGGCGACGTATCCGTTCCGGGGGTGCAGGGAAGCTACTGTTACGCCGGGACATGCGTAGACAAGATCGCGCCTGTCGACCTCGTTGCGGAAGCGCATCTTGGCTACACGCCGATCCTGCGCGACAACAACCAGATCGTGTTTGACGCGCCGTTCAACGAACTGGATATCGACTGGCTGGATACGAACGGCAACCCGTTCCCTGAATATTCGCACCATTTCGACGGGGGGATGCTCGGCGATACGTACATGGACGACGCCCCTGACCAACTCCCCGCCGGAAATTATCTCCTGCTGATCGGCGCACAACTTCAAGGAGGAGACGTCAGCTATATCTTTCCCGTCTCGCTCCCCGCCTGCAGCCCGAACTCGCCGGAAGGGCAGTGCATCTAACAGATCGTCTTAACAAAAACCGCCTTCGGGCGGTTTTCTGTTGCGGCAGTTCGAGTTACTTCGACCCCTTCCAACACTTCGGACAGTGTGCGCCGCGAAATTTGTGGCCTCGGCTGCAGGTTTTCCAGCCGTTGTTTTTCTTCGTTGATTTCATAGGTCAACGGGTTAATTTTTTAACGGTGTCCCACGTGCGCGTCGTGACATTCTTGCCGAATGTTTTTTCGATCAGTGACATGAACACCGGGCCGCGGGGGCTGACGACATAGGCGCTGAACACCTCGCGGTTTTTGGTGGCAAGGATACGCGAACCGTCGAGTTCGATCGGGAGTTTGAGTTTCGTCTTGGGGTTTTCGCGCAGAAACGTGACAACTCGTTTTTCTCCCGGAATCGGTTTGCATTTTTTGTACGGATTGGAAGCGAGGATCTTCTCGAGCTCCTCGACCGGCCGGATGATCGTCAGGAACGATTTTCCGAGCCGCTGTTTCATCGCAGCTTCCGCCTTGCGTTCGAGCGCAGCCTCGGAGTTGGTCGGTGCCTGAAACAACACATTCCCGCTCGAAAGAACGGTTCTCACCTCGGTGAATCCGGCGGATTCGAATGCGGCTTTGAGCTCCGGCATTTTGGCGTTCATGGGGCTGACGCCCCGGAGCATGGCAACGTATTTCATACACCTATCGTATCACGGGAGGGGTTTGTGGTAGAGTAGGAGCGTCGTTTTTCCTAGAAAAATAAACAGCAATCCTATGCCAAGAGAAACAGGCGAGGGCTCGCCGGAGGAACGCGAATCACAAGCGAAGGCGGCTTTTTACGATTTGTTGCGGAAGAACAACAGTTTTGACGCGGACGAACTCGCCACCGGAAAAAATCTTGGCGGAAATGAACTCTGGACCTCTCCCGAAGCAAAGAAGGCGGCGCTTGAAGGGATCGTCTACGGTCTGAAATTAATGCGATCCGGAGCGATCCGCGAGATCGTGCAGCGTTGCGAGATCAGCGAGGAACAATTGCGCACGCCGGAGTTGCAAGCGCAGGCTCTGGAGGCGATGGCGAACGCGGTTAAAGGAGGGAGCGTCGGCACGTTTCGGGCGTTCAAGGAACTGTTCGGCATTTCGGACGAGGCGTCTCACGCGCCCGACATGGTCGCGGGGGCAATGAGCGCCATGAAACTCCTGCAGGAAAAACATGCGGACGGACGTCTCTCCGCCGCCTCATTGGAACAATCAACCTCGGCACTCGAGCGCGAGTTCGGTATCTCGAGAACCGACAGCTCGAACGGCTGATCTCCAGGATGTGATGACCGACCCACTCTACGAGCAGATACTCGCCGCGACGCCGGAGATGGATGAGCGGTTTGCGTCGATCGATGCCGACGCGTTGCACTCGACCCATCTTGCGTTTGCGATCTCAAAAAATCATCCGCGTTCGAACGTGATGGGGCACTACGGCTACCGCGTCGGCGCGTTCGAAGAGGCGTTTTCGGATCAACGGAAGCTGATTCTCGTCGACGCGTCGCTGCGTTCCTGCGACTGGCTTTCGCATCTGTTCGCGAACACGGTCGAGGCGCATTGCCTTGTGCCGAGCGAGTCGGAGACGAAGGAACGTTCGTGGTTGGATCGGTTTGTCGTCGAACACCAGCTCGCGCAGAAGGGGATCGAACAGATCGTTGCCATCGGCGGCGGGATCATCATCAACGCGGCGTCGTACATGGCCGAGCGGATTGGAAGCGACCTCGTCTATGTCCCGACGACCGTGCTCGCGATGGCGGACGCGTCGATCGGCGGAAAGGTGCGCGCGAACGTGATCGAGAACGGGACCCCGCACAAGCACGCGTACAAAAGTTTTTACGAGCCGAATTTTGTGATCGTCGACCCGCGGTTTTTGGAAACGCTCCCCGCTCGCCAGGTCACGGTCGGCCTCGGCGAAATCGTGAAGTACGGGGTGTACCAGTCCCCGCCGCTGCTTGCGTGGCTCGCGTCGGACGCGTGCGATCCGTTTGCCGACCGCGAGGCGCTTCTGAAAGCGATCCTCTGGGCCGCCTCGCTCGCCAGCGTTTGCTACCGGATCGACCCGGAGGAAACGCGCGCAGGCGGCGGGCGGATCATCCGCGGCGCGCACGACGCCTCCGACAAGATCGAGGAGGCGTCCTCGTTCGCGATTCCGCACGGGGTCGCGGTTGCGATGGCGATTCAGGACGAGCTGCGCGCGACCGACCATCCCGCACGCGATCCGTTTGAGGTATGCTTCAAGAAGTTCGGATTTGACGCGTGGCAACGCCCGGCATGACCAAACGCACGACCCAACGGCTCCTGACCTTCCTTATCCTGCTCATCGCAGCCTATTTCGGCGTGCAGGGAGCCGGCTGGCAGATCCCCGGACTCGCTTCAACCCCGCCGTTCGTTCCGGTCATCCCGTCTGCGCCAACGGACACGGCGGTCCCCGCCGATCTCTCGGATCCGGTCCCGGTCGCGCACGTCGTCGACGGTGACACGATTGACGTCACCATAGACGGGAAAAGCGAGCGCGTGCGACTGCTCGGGATCAACACGCCCGAGACCGTCGATCCAAGAAAACCGGTGCAATGTTTCGGGCAGGAGGCATCGAGCGAGAGCAAGGCCGTGCTCGAAGGCGCCACCGTTCGTCTGGAGGCGGATACAAGCCAAGGCGACCGAGACAAGTACGACCGTCTCCTTCGCTACGTCTTTCTCGAGAACGGAACGAACTACAACCTGTTCCTGATCCAGCAGGGGTTCGCCTACGAATACACGTACGACTGGCCGTACAAATACCAAACGGAGTTCAAAGCGGCACAAGCAGAAGCCGAGACGAACAAACTCGGCCTGTGGGCGGATAACACCTGCGCCGGCGAAAAGTGAGCCCACGCATTTCGCGACGGCGCATCTCTTATGTCTTCATTGATTCTTCTTCGCCACGGTGAATCCGAATGGAACGCGGTCGGGAAGTGGACCGGACTGACGGATGTCGGGCTGACTTCGAATGGCATTGCGCAGGCGCGGCGGGCGGGGGCCGTGCTTGCCGGGCTTGAGGTTCATGCCTGTCACTGCTCAACGTTGTCGCGGTCCGTGCGGACCTGGGAGGAGGTGTGTGATGTCGCCGGGTTTGGAGAGATCGCGCACCGGACGGCCTCCGCACTCGATGAACGCGATTACGGCGATCTGACCGGGAAAAACAAATGGGAGGTGAAGGAACGGTACGGGGAAGAGCTGTTTCACAACGTTCGGCGCGGGTGGGATCATCCGATCCCGAACGGGGAAACGCTGAAGGACGTGTACGCACGCGTTGTTCCGTACTATCAGAACGAGGTGTTGCCGGAAATTCATCAGGGGAAAAACGTCGTGATTTGCGCGCACGGCAATTCCTTGCGCGCGCTCATCAAGCATCTTGATGCGATTTCCGACGAGGACATTGCCTCGCTCGAGGTCGGTTTTGCCGAAGTTCACCTGTATTCGCTCGACAAGGAAGGGATGATCCTTTCGAAAGAAATTCGTCCAGTATGAACGATATCACTACGGAGTAACGAGTTTCTTTCGAGAGTCAGGGAACGTAGCAACAAAAAAACCGCCCGAGGGCGGTTTTGGTTTGCGAGTTAGTACGGCGCGTAGGCCATCACGATGTCGATGCCGTCGCCGGAGTCGGCGTAGGCGAGGTCGATCACCATTTTTTCGTCGCCGCGGTAGAGGAGGAAATGCCAGCCGGTGTCGGTGTATTCATCCGTGTCGACGGTCCAGTCGCTGTAGGCGAGGTCGCTGCGGATTTCGCTTTCCGCGGAATCCATCGAGGCGCCGGCGAGGATGAATTGATAGTATTCGATGCCGTCGGATTCGAACGGGCCGTTCACCATGCTCTGATCGTACGGCAGCGACACGTCATGGAAGTAGGTGAGCGCGCTGTCGTACGTCTGCGTGGTCGTGTCGTAGTCGGTCGTCGAGTCGTAGGCGCTGTTCGTGTCGGCGGAACTCGCATCATTCGTCGGGGTCGAATTCGTCTCGGCGGGTTTGCAACCGGCTCCGGTCACAAGAAGGGCGGCGAACAAAACGGCGGCGACAGATTTGATGTTCATAGTGGTTTCAGTTTAGCAAAACCGCGCGGCAAATCAATCCCCAACCCGTTCTGGGCGAACCCTAGCCGATTTGTTATCATGTCTTCATTATTCTTCATCTTTGCGTATGTCCAAACGTGCGTTTTTGATCCCGGTCGCGGCGATGACCGTCCTTGCGCTCACGGGCGCGGGGTGCAGCGGGTCGTCCTCGACCAATACATCCACCTCCGCCAACAGTTCCGCCTCGTCTTCGTCCTCGTCGTCCTATGCGGTGACGCCGACCGGCAGTCAGACCCCGGTCGCGGCTGCCAACACCAACTGGATTCAGATGGCGTATGCGGCGCAGGCCAAGAGCTGCGAAGGGGTGAAGGCGTATTTCGCGGCAGACATGCGCGCCACGATCACCGAGGCGGATTGCGCGGCGATCTTCGCGTACTTCACCAGCACGGACCTGACGAAAATCGTCATGGTCGACTGGGAAAAATCCACGGTCTCGGCGGATGCCAAAACCGTGACGGTCGTGGACACGAAAGGGAAGACGTTCGTGACCTACACGCTTGGCGCGGACGGGAACTGGTACCTCAACTCGAAGTTTTGGTAGAGCGATAAACGAACCGCCGGGAATCTCCGGCGGTTTTGTGTTATCATGACGCATATGCGCTACGACAAACTGGTCCGCGACCACATCCCGGACATTATTCGCGCCGATGGACGGGAGCCGGTCGTTCATATTGCCGATCAAGCGGAGTATTGGACGAAGCTCAAAGAGAAGTTGCGCGAGGAAACAGAGGAGTTTTTGCAGGAAGAATCGATCAATGAAATCGCCGACATCCTCGAGGTGATCGACGCCATCGCGGCCGTGCGCGGCATCGCGCCCGAGGAGATCGCTCGCGTGAAGGCTCAAAAAGCAACATCTCGCGGCGGATTTGCGAAGCGGATCATTCTCGAGGAGTCGTAGAACGGTTACCATCATTTTCTATGCAAGCGATTTGGTCGGGCGTCATCGGGTTCGGTCTCGTTAACATTCCTGTCCGGCTGTACAGCCCGGCCAAGGAGGAAATGTTGGATTTGGATTTCCTCCACAAAAAAGATCGCTCGACCGTGCGTTACGCGCGCATCTGCCGCGCGGAAGAAAAAGAGATTCCGTGGGACGAAATCGAACGCGGGTACAAGATCGGCAATCAATATGTCGTGCTGACGGACAAGGATTTCGCCAAAGCCAACGCGCGCAAGACCAAAACGATCGACATCCTGCATTTTTCGGCCGAGGAGGAGATCGACAGCATTTATTTTGAAAAGCCGTACTATCTCGAGCCTGAACCTCGCTCGGAAAAGGCGTATGCCCTTTTGCATGACGCGCTCAAAAGCACGCACAAGGTCGGGGTGGCGAGCTTCGTGCTGCGCCATCGCGAATTGCTCGTCGTACTGAAACCGTACAAAAACATCCTCGTGATTGAACAGCTGCGTTACGCCCATGAGATCCACTCGCCTGATGCGCTCGAGGCGCCGAAGAAAACCATGGCGACGCACAAGGAACTCGGGATCGCGATCGATCTCATTAACAAATCAACCGAAAAATTCAAACCGGACGCGCACAAGGATTATTATCTGAAGGAGCTGCAGGCGCTCATCCGCGAAAAGGCCAAAGGGATCGTCCCGAAAAAACGCGGGAAGGAACCGACGCCGACCAAGGTCACGGACCTCATGTCCGCGCTCAAAAAGAGCCTGGCCGAACGCGAACGGGGCGCGCGGCGTTGATCTATGCGATCCGTTGCTCCGATGCTCGCCACGCTCGTCGAGGAGCCATTCGACCGCAAGGGATGGCTCTTTGAAATTAAATGGGACGGGTACCGCGCGATCGCAACGCTTGAGCGCGGACGCGTGCGGCTCACATCGCGCAATGATCTCGATCTGACCGCGCGTTACGCGCCTGTCGTCGATGCGCTCAAGAAGATCAAACACAACGCCGTGATCGACGGCGAGGTTGTTGTACTCGACACGCAAGGCAAATCGTCGTTCGAGTCGCTGCAGAATTACGGTCACGGGGCAACCGGCCGTTTGGTTTACGCCGTCTTCGATCTGCTGTCGCTCGACGGAAAAGATCTGCGCAAGAAATCGCTTCTCGAGCGCAAGCGGT
>CAZOPY010000023.1:0-12612 GCA_964581945.1 uncultured Gammaproteobacteria bacterium
CCTCGTTGCCGGCGCCCTCCTGCTTGTCGCCCCGCTCCCGGCGTTTGCCGATGCGCAAACCGGCGAATGCACGAGCGGCGAATATGGCTCCGACTCGGTCGGGCCATTCATGCAGAACATCTGCCAGGAGTGCTACGATCAAGGAAACTGCAGCCTCCGGGATGTGGAGACCGTGTTCGCGAACATCTCCCAGTTCATCCTCGGGATCATCGCGAGCCTCGTGTTTCTCATGTACATCATCGGCGGGATGTACTGGATCGGGTCCGAGGGGCGCTCCGAGCGGATCTCGAAAGGAAAAAAGTACATTGTTGGCTCGACCGTCGGTCTGTTCTTCGTCCTGATCGCCTACGCGCTGGTCGTCAGCCTGAAGTCGGCGTTGCAGACCGGCGAAATCCAGAACTATGTGGTCTGCGACGGAACGACCGAAACCACGAGCCAGGCATGCGCCCCGAATTCCGAGTGCAGTGAAACCGGGGTGTGCATCCCGTCGTGTGTGGCGGCCGGAGGACAGTGCGTCCCCGCCTCGCTGGTCGGCACGGGCGAATTCACCTCCTGCACAAGCGGCGGGACGGCCGGCTGCGTTTCCGCTGATGATGAATGCTGTCTCGTTACCTCGCCCTAACCTGCTATGAAAAAACAAACCTCGCTCATCACCGCCGCCGTGCTGCTGCTCCTTCCGGCCGTCGCCTCCGCGCAGACCACGCTGTACAACCCGCTCCCGTCGTCGGACATTCGCGTGATCATCGGCACGTTCATTCGCGCGATCCTCGGGCTGTCCGGGGCGCTCGCGCTCGTGATGTTCATCTGGGGAGGGTTTCAGTGGATGATTTCCCAGGGGGTGCCGGCCAAGGTACAAAAGGGGAAAGACACGCTTATTTGGGCGACGTTGGGCCTCGTCATCATCTTCACCGCCTACACGCTCGTCTCGGTCGTCATTTCCACCTTGACAACGGCGACCGGTTAAGGCGCGATTTCCACAGCCTCCGGCGCAAAGGCCTGAAAATCATGCTATACTGAATCGCATAAATCCTCTCGGCCGTTTTTCTCGGACGGGACTAACCCATTAAGCTCAGTTTTTCTATGAGCAAGACCAAACTCCAATCCATTGCCGGCGGTGTGGCCGGTGTCACGACCGCGGCGGCCGTGTTCGCGACGATGGCGCTCCCGATGGCAGTGCAGGCGGCCAACAACGCGCTCGGCGTGAACGACCTGTTCGGCGGCTCCCAGGGGTACAACGGCGGCAACGAATTTGCCGGCGCGGCCGGTCTCGGCTCGGGCGATCTCGTGACGACGATCGCGTCGATCATCCGCGTGGCCCTCGGATTCCTCGGTGTCGTGGCCGTTGTCATCATCTTGGCCGGTGGGTTCAAGTGGATGACCTCGGGCGGTGAAGATGCCAAGGTCAAGGACGCGAAGAAACTGATGATCTCCGGGTGCATCGGCTTGGCCATCGTGCTTGCCGCGTACGCCATCGCGAGCTTCGTCATCGGATCGCTCACGACCGCGATCAGCAACACCTAGTTCTCCAAACGAGCTTTGCCCCTGCCCGGCAGGGGCCATGGCGCGAGCCGATCCGTTCGACGGGTCCGTTCGCGATATGGCCACCAATGCGACGAACATCATCAACAACGGCCTATCGACCTCCGGAAACGCCGCCGGATTCGGCACGTCAGCGATCTCGCTTCCGGCGCTGATCGGCAACCTGATCTTTGCCTTCATCGGCCTTTCTGGAATCCTGCTCGTCGTCCTGTTCGTCTACGCCGGGTACATGTACATGCTCGCGGGCGGCGATGAGACCAAGCTCAAGAAGGCGAAAGGATTGATCAGCAGTGCCGTCATCGGGCTTGTCATCATCCTCGCGTCCTACGCGCTTGCGAGCTACATTCTAAGCGCGCTCGGAACCGCGACCGGCGCCACTTAATTCGCACATAACTCCGTGATTATTCAACCCATTCTATGGCCAATCCGCTTACGAATGCGCAACAGCAGTTGAACGTCGTCGGGACGAACGCTGGATCGTCCACCGCGACCCTCCCGCAGCTCATCGGAAACCTCATCAACGTCGCCCTGACCGTGATCGGGATCTTCCTCGTAGTGTGGTTCGTCTATGCCGGCTACCAGTGGATGATGTCCGGTGGAGACGAGAAAAAGGTGGCGGACGCGAAAAAGAAGATTTCTTCTGCGGTCATCGGGCTCGTCATCATCCTCGCCGCGTACGCCATCTCGAGCTACGTGCTCAGCGCGCTCACAACCGCGACCGGAGGCTAGTCCCAACACAAAAAACATCCGCCCCTCCGGGCGGATTTTTGTTCGCAAAAAGTAAGACCCCGGCCTGCGCATGAAGCACAGACCGGGGGGATCAGAAGTCGATCGTGTAGAGGTGAGGCGAGTCCCCACCGAGCTTGATCGTCTTCGGGCCGCGGGTCAGTCCGTCCGGCTCGTACGGCGCGGTCGGATCGGTCGGATCGGAGACGTAGTGGACCCAGCGCACGGTGATCTCGCCGCCGGGGTGGCCGACGAGGTACAGCGTGCCGGTGCTCGACAGCACCAGGTCGACCGGCGGGTCGTCGGCGACATGGTTCCCGTCGACATCCGTCGGACGCTGCCAGGAGAAGCGGTACCCTGCTCCCTGGTCTTCGTACTTGACCGTGGCCGGCTCCGGATTCCCATTGATCCAGAAGACGTACACCCCCTTGTGCGCCTGCGTCTCGCGAATCTCGACGCAGTCCCCGCAGGTGGACCACTCGGCCACAGGCGGATAGGCAAACACGGTGGCAGCCATCGGATGAGCGGCGACGCGCACCGCGATCGGGGTGGTCGCGGGAGCCTCGGGCGCGGGCGGGGGGTCCGCCGGCTTCTGCGCGACCGGGGCGGGCGTGGGGGCCGGGGTCTGGGTGACCGTCGGCGCCGGAGCGGGAGCGGCCTGGACCTGGGCCTTCGCGAACCCGATGTTCAGGCTCGGGAGCGCGTCGTCGAGCGCGTCCTGGCAGGCGTCCTTCGCGAGGTCGAGCGACCCCTTCAGGCAGTCGTCGGCGGCCGCGGCCAGACAGGCGTTGAACGCCTCCTGGTTCGCAGCGCCGACGCATGCGTCGAGACGCGCCTGGAAGGTCGCGGGGCTCGCGAACGCCGGGGCGGCGATCACGAGCGAGGCATAGCTCACGAGAACACACTGCAGGAAACGGTGGAAGTGGGTCATCTTGGGACTCCGTGAAAGTGGGTGCCGAGCGGATCACGCCGGCGAGTGGCTTACGCCGGCGCGGAGGACATCCCCGCGTCGGCTACTTGTTGCTCGCGTCGACCGCGCCGAGCACGATCTCGGTCTGGTTGGCGGAGAGGTCGGAGAGCAGTCGGTCCGACGCCTCCTGCTGGATCTGGAGATCGGTCGCGTACCGATCCGCGCTGACCATGCGAGCGCCCGCGCCGTAGGCGCCGGACCCGAACCGGTCTCCGATCGACGCGATCGGGTTGCCGGTGCGCGGGTCGAGCGCCGTGCACGGGATCTTCTGGGCGATCGCCTGCTTGCACAGGTCGATGCCGCCCTCGACCCCGGTCGCGTCGACCGAGGCCTCGATCACCATCGTCGCGCCACGAGCCCGGAGGCCGGCGGCGCTCACGACCGTGACCGTGGTCGGCACGGGCTGGACCTGCGATCCGACCGGGTTGGTCTGGAGCTGGGTCTGTCCGCGCTGGACGCCGACACACCCGGCCAGGAACACCGCGGCCCAGACGGCCGCACACAGAATGAAGTCTCGCACGTTCACCTCGCTTGCGTCCCCTCGGGATGAAGGAACAAGGAACGCGCCAAATCTTGGCGCTTTTCTTGCCCCTTCATCACGCTTTTTTGGCTAATATCATGTTATTTTTAAGGGTTCACTATACCATAAAAACACGGTTTTGTCAATGGACCCCTCGGAATGTAAAACGGGGGCCATCTTTCACTCTTGCGAGCGATTGATGGCCCCCGGTAGGTCAGTGACCGAGGCGGGCCTTCTCGGCGAGGCATTGCTGCTTCTGCACCGAGACGAGCTTGCCGCAGTCGACGGTCCACACGCGGCGGGGCGCCGAGTGGGTCTGGGAAGGAGCGGGCTTGGACGCCGGGGAGTGGGTTGCCCCGCTCGACGGCGTTTCGGCCTGGGCCGTCTCGGAGGCGAGGCGGTCCATCGCCACCTCGACCTTCGGGTTCAGCCAGTCGTACACCTGCGTGCACGGCCACCAGATCCCGATGATCAGGAAGGTGATGAGCGCCGCGGCCCCGACGAGCGAGGCGATGGGCCGAAGGGCGCCCTTCTGCCCCTCCTCGCCGCGCAGCCCCTTGTGGACCGCGTTCGCCCCGCCCCAGATGAGGCCGAGCACGCCGAGGGTGAACAGGAACTGCAGGAAGGACATTCCGCGCAGTCCGCTCTCCCCCGTCGGTGCCGTTCCGTCCGCCGAAGCGTCCGGGTAGCACCAGGCGATGTAGGCGTCGGAGAGCCCCAGGTAGTACGCCCAGTGGCTCGTCAGGTTCACCTTCCACTCGTAGCTCACGAGCTTGTCGTGCGCGACGGTGTGGAGCAGGATCCCGGGGATCGCGGGCTCGGTGCCGGCCTTGGCCAACACGAGGCTCGTGTCGTCGCCCGTGGCATCGTAGGTGACGCCGTCGTCCTCCTCCGCGTGGGGCCCGAAGGCCTTGGCGATGGAGACGCGGTCCGGCAGCTCATACCCGTTGGGCAGGACCACGAACGCATCGTTGTCCACGGCCTTGGCCATGAGCGGCTGGTACGGGTTCAGAAAGATCGTCGTGAAGGTCAGGACCGCCGACAGGATGAAGTAGAAGACCACGACACCCTGCATGAACTTGTAGCGGAACTTGGCGGTCCCGTACAGGGCCTCGCCGAGACCCCACCGCCGGCCGATCATGGTCGCGCCGAGCGCCGATGCCGCCACACACGCGAGGAGCTGGAGCGCCCGGAGGTCACCCCACCCGAACTCGATGTAGAACGTCACCGTCGGCCCAAAGAGCATCTGGAAGAACACCATGTCGCGGCCCGCGTCGCGCAGCCACGAACCGGTCGTCTCGTCGGGCTTCTCGGCCCATCCGAGCTGGTGGAGGATGCTCATGAGCACCTTCCACACGCCGATCACGAGCTTCTCGGTCGGGATGAAGAACAGCGTGAGAACGAAGGTGCCGATCATGGTCGACCAGAGCATCTCCGTGTTCGCCGTCCACCACGCGTAGAGGAACCCTCCGAACGCCGCGACGAACGCGACCATCCAGATCATCGTGAAGATGAGGATCGTCCAGCCCGGGGCCTTCAGCATGCCGAACGCCGCCTTGACCTTGGACCAGTCGCCCTTCTTCCACGCCTTGGAGAAGGTGGCCGCGAAATCCTCGGCCATCGACTTGATCGTCCGCTCTCCGCCGCCGTCGAACTGGCAGGCGGCGAGGAACATCTTGAAGTGCTCCTCCTTCGGCTCGCCATTCGCGTCGAGTCCGTCGGTGAAGGCCGCCTTCAGGCTCTCGAAGGACGCCTCCTTCCACTTCTTCGCGATGGCGTCGTCCTCGTGCCCTTCGGTGTCGCGCACCTTCGCGAGGAAGATGAGCGCGGTCGGCATGAGGCCGATCTTGTCGAGCTTCTCGATCGTGCTCTTCTTCGGGCCGGGGAGGATCTGGGTCGCGTCGCCGACGCAGTACGGGCAGAACCGGTCGGTCCGCTCGAGCTGCTCGTAGGCGACGTACTCCTCGGGGAAGGCGAGGCCGGGGACGATCTTCTGCTGCTGTCCCTTGCCGCCGCCGCCCTGGTTCTGGGGCTTGTGGGTCAGCCGGTGCTGCTCGCGCAGCGCCCGGACCATCCCGCAGGCCGGCTTCGGGTTGCCGGCCGCGTCGTACGCGACCAGGTGAACCTGACCGGGCAGGATGTCGGTGCGGTACAGCAGGTCGAACTTGCCGGGAGCCTTCGAGCCCTTCTTCATCCCCTTGAACAGGTCCGGGAGGACCGTCTGGGCGTGCGCCTTGGCCTTGGCGGAGTTCGCCAGGCCCTTGCCGGAACCCGTGAGGATCCCGGTGACGATCACGTTGAAGGCCTGCTCGAGCGCCGCGTTGCCGAAGGCCCCTTCCGGAACCTTGACCACGCCGGCCGTGAACGAGCTGCTGAGCGCCCAGACCCAGTCCGGCACGCTCTCGATGAACTCCTGGATGAGCTCGGGCGAGTTGATGACGCCGTCCGTCGTCCGGTTGGCGACGAAGGTCTCGAGCGCCTCGTTGATCGCACTCTCGAACCCGTCCGACAGGTTCGTCTTGAAGGCGGGGGTCCAAATGGACATTGCTGACTCCGTGGTTGCACTTGAGGAACGATTTCCGTCCCTTCCGACTCCAGGACCACCCTGAAATCGAAAGGAAACGGGAGAGCTTCCTCCGGGCGCAGAGCGCACGGAGAAGGGAGAAATATATCATAAAATACAAAAAAAGTCAACCCCTGTTGACAGTTTTTGGCCCTAATCTGAGAGAAAAACGAGGTTTTGTCAGCTCTCTCCCTACGGCAAAAGGGTCTCAAGATCCTGAGCGGCCACGTCCGACTGGTCGTTCACCAGTTTCGTGATCGGGGCGCGGTCCTTGTTTCGGCCAAGGATCGTGGCGCCGACGACCTTGTGATTTTTGAGGAAAACCTGGGTCACCCCTTTGGCTTCCGCGCTTCCCCGAACGACGATTTCGTCGGTCTGAGATCGGTCGGTTTCGCCGACGAAAATGATCTCGAGACCGAGGGCGTTCGTGGCATAGGAAGAAACGAGCCGGAACGGCGTGCGCTCGCCGGCCATCGATTTCGCGACCATGCGTCCCTGCATCTGGGCGTTCATCCAGTTTCCGACCAGTCGGTGATGGCCAACGACCACGTCGAAAAACTCGGCGTTGTCTCCGGCGGCGTAGACGTTCGGGGCGTTCGTCTCGAGATACTCATTCGCCTTCACACCGTGATCCACCTCGACCCCTGCGTCCCGAATCCACTCAAGTTCGGTCTTGATCCCGACGCCGACCCCGAGGATCGAACACGGGATGGTCTGCCCGGTCGGGAGTTTGATCGCGGTCAGATGCTGGTCGCCGACAAGCTCGAGCCCACTCCCGGCGTCCGTGATCACCTCGACCCCGCCCGCGCGCAGATGATCGTTCAGGAGCTTCCCGCTCTCGGCGTCAAAAATTCGCGACCAAAAATGCGGACCGCGAAACGCGATCGTGGTCGGGATTTTTTCCTGCGCAAAAAAGTTGAGATACTCGCAGGCGATGAACCCGCCGCCGTAAATCGCGGCGCGCGCGTCGGCCGCGCGTTCGCCGACCAGCTGCAGCAGGTGATCCGCGTCGTCGACGGTACGGAAGTAGGACACCCCGCGCAGGTCTTCGCCGATCGGGAGCACCTCGCCGCCGGTCGCGATGAGCACCTTGTCGTACTCGATTTCGCGGCCTTCGCTCAAGGCGACAAAATTATTTTTAACGTCGAGCTTCTCGACGCGCGTGCCGGTCAGCCATTCGATGTTGTTCTTCTCGTACCAATCGGGTTGCTTCAAAAACACGCGCTCGCGCGGGACCTTTCCTTTCAGATAATGCGGCAACAGCACCCGCGAGTAGACGGGGTGCTGTTCTTCAGAAACGATCGTAATTTCGGCGTCGGGTTGGAGCTTGCGGAGTTCCTCCGCGGCCGTGGTTCCGGCAATGCCTCCGCCAACGATAACGTACCGCATAGCCTAGGTCTCCGGAAACAACTGCTTGCCCGATTCGTCGTAGATAAAAATCGCGAGCGTGGGGCAGGACTGCGCGGCGAGGATTAGGTTGTCCTTTTCGGCGTCCGTCATTTCGATATCGCGTTCGTAGGTGCGTGGGGTCGGCTCGGCGCCGTGGTCGAGCACGTAAGCCTTGTTCTCTTCGTTCAGTTGGAACGTTCCCGGATCGATCGTCACGCAGGAGGCGGCGCCGATGCACAGGTCCGGATCCACCTTCACTTTATACTTCGCCATAACTACGCTTCGATAAACTGAACATCTTTGATCTCCGGGCAGTTGGCCTGCACCATGTCGCACAGCCCTTCCTTGTACGAACCGGAACACTCGCACCCGCCGCAGAACCCGGCGAGCTTGAACGTGACCGAGGTCGGGGTCACTTCGACCACCTCGATGGCGCGTCCGGCAGAGGTCAGCATGGGCTTGCTCGGCGCAAGAGCCGCCTCGAGCATCTCTTTCGTATTCATAGCGCCGACATTATGCACCGAAGTACTTCTCTTTGTAAAACCGGATCAGCTCCTCGACCGCCGGGAGCACCCCCGGGTTTCCGATCCCGACTTTGGTCTTCGCCTGCACGGCCTCAATCGTCTGCGCGCCCTCGAGCACGGCCTCTTCAATGTCATGGTCCGTCACCTTCGAAACCGGATCAATGATGCGCGACGCTTCGGTCACGATCTTGTCGAACTGATCCGTGCGGCGGTAGAAGTCGTTGATCGCGTCGCGCAGCGCCTTGTCGCACAGGACCGAGCAGTGAAACTTGCGGGCTGGAAGTCCGCCTAATCGATCCATGATGTCCTGCGGACGAATTTTCCGCGCGTCCTCGAGCGTCATCCCGTCGTTCTCGGTCACCATGACCGACGCCATCGAGGTCGAGGCAATCGCGCTTCCGCATCCGAACGTTTTCCAACGAAACTCCGTGATACGTTCCGTGGTCGGATCCACCTTCATCCAGACGCGCAGCTCGTCCCCGCACGCCGGCGAACCGACCTTGCCGATCGCATTGTAGTGCGCGGGGTCCGCGTCCTCGTGCATGAAATTGCGCGGATTGAAAAAATGATCCTTCACGACGTCCGAGTAGAACCAGGACTTCACGCCGTCTTTAGTCGTGACATCTCCCTGGGTTCCGGCCACCGGTTTTTGTGCGTAGTCGCTCATACGTTTTGGAAATACTTTTCATCCACGCGCACCGGAGAGAGCGAGCGTAGTTTCTCGACAAGCGGCGGGAGCGTCTGAAGCACGTAGTCGATGTCTTCCTCGGTCGTCGCGTGTCCGAGCGTGAACCGGATGGATCCGTGCGCGACCTCGTACGGCATGCCGAGCGCGAGGATCACATGCGACGGATCGAGCGAAGCGCTGGTGCACGCCGAGCCGGTCGAGGCGTAAATCCCGGCCGCATCGAGATACAGGATGAGCGCTTCTCCCTCGAGGTCCATGATCGAGATGTTCACGTTGTTCGGGAGGCGCTTTTCCCGATCGCCGTTCAATCGCGTTTTCGGAATGCGTGTGAGAATCCCGTCCATCAGTTTATCACGCAGCGGAAGAAGACGTTGCGCCTCGGCGAGGCGTTCCGCCTGGGCGAGCTCAAACGCTTTCGCGAGCCCCATGATCCCGGCCACATTCTCGGTTCCCGGACGGATGGCGCGTTCCTGCGATCCGCCAAACTGAAGCGGCTGGAGTTTGAGTCCGCGCTTCACATACAGCGCCCCGACCCCCTTCGGCCCGTAGATTTTCGGCCCGTTCAACGTGAGCATGTCGACATGCAGTTTCTGCACATCGAGCTCGAGCGTTCCCGCCGCCTGACACGCGTCCGTATGAAACACCGGGGTCTGATTCGTGCCGCGAAGTTTTTGGATCCGGTTCCCGATGTCCGCGATCGGCTGGATCGTTCCGATCTCGTTGTTCGCGAGCATTACCGAAACCAAAATCGTATCCGGCCGGATCGCTTTCATCACATCCTCCGGATCGACGAGACCGTCCTTGCCAACCGACACATACGTCACTTCGAACCCTTCTTTTTTCTCGAGATGAATCATGGCCTCGAGCACGGCATGGTGTTCGAAGGTCGTCGTGATCAAATGTTTGCCCTTCCCTGCATTCGCTCGAGCGAAGCCGAGAATCGCAAGGTTATCCGATTCGGTCCCGCCGGAGGTGAACAGGATTTCATCCGCGCGTGCGCCGAGCAATCGCGCGATGCGCTCGCGTGCGTCGTCGATCGCATCCTTCGCCTGCTTGCCCATGGAGTGAAAGCTCGACGGGTTCCCACACACCTGTCCGAGGTACGGCAACATCGCCTCGCAGACGCGGGGATCAAGCGGCGTGGTGGCTGCATGGTCGAGATAGACCTGACGCATAGGTGTATCGGACTCTAGCAAAGAATGGGGCTTGGATCAAGGGTTTGGAGAAAATAAAATGAGGCCGAAGCCTCAGACGAGAGTGGACGCGATTTTGAGCGCGCCGGCGGCGGGATCCGCTTGGCGGAGAAGGCGAACGTGCGGCTTCTGGAACGCGTGCCAGCCGGCGAATCCGCCGTACACGCGGTCGTTGTTCCACATCCCGCCGACCAGGAGGAAGTCGACCGGTGTCGCGTCGCGCCAGACCCCGCCGCGCCCGAGCACACGCAGACGCGTGAGCGGGGCGATGGCGAGCTGGATCAAGTCGGTCGCGGCCTCGGAGAGGATCCGCGAGGCGGGGTTGCGGCGACGCGGGCCGCGCTCGGCGAGCGGGGCGACCACCTGCTCGGCGAGGATCGCGAGGTCGCGCTTGCTGATACGCTGACGGATCGGGAGCAGCTCCCGCCACGCGCCGGGCTCGTCGACGTTCACGCCGAGATGGCGGTAGACCGCGCGGACGAACTCCTTCTGCTCGTCCGCGTTCGCGAACTCGACGGCGCGGCGGCAGGCCATGTGGCCAACCCAAGCCGCGCTTCCCTGGTCCGCGAGGTCGAGACCGAGACCGCCGGCGTAGTGCTCGTCGATCTTGTGGCCCGCATCGTCGTAGCAGGCGGCGTAGCAGTTGCTGCCGGTGCCGGCGATGAGCGCGACACGCACGGGCGCGTCCGAGAGCGCATGGATGATGTCCGTGTCCCCGACCACCGACAGACGGTCGCGGAGAGAGTCGAATCCCTGAGAGTCGAGGAACGCGCTGCGATGCCGCTCGACATCTCCCGGCGCGGCGATCCCCGCCGTTCCGACGCAGGCGGCGCGGATACGGGGCGAGATGTCGCCGAACGTCGAGAGCGCGCGAGCGAGCGCGCTCTCGAGCGCACCGCTGACCATCGCTGGGTTGTTGACGTACAGGCTGGTTCCGACGAACCAGGTCCCTTCAGCCTCCTCGCCGGTATCGAGCCGACACACGCGCACGCGCGTCTTCGAGGCGCCGCCGTCGGCGCCAACGATGATATCGATCTTCTTTGCCATGATCTCATTCCTCCGCTCCGGCAGCCTGCCATATCCCCCTCATCCGGTCAACGCAAAAGGCGGCCGTACGGCCGCCTTTTGTCAGTCCTCGTCCGCTTCTTGCTCGCTCGCGTCCAGATATTTCTGCGGATCCTTGAGAAAGTCCGTTCGGCATTTCTCGGAGCAGATGCCGACGATCTCCTCCATCACCTCTTCGGTGAGCGGATGCTCGACATTCGCGAGAAGCGTGCCGCATACCGCGCATGGATCGGAAAGTTTGCCGAGATGTTTTTCGTGCAGGTGAGACATAGAGAGCGATTACACATGAACGCCGAATTTGTACGCGACGATGCGGCCGATCCCGTAACCGATGGCGGCCGCGAGGAGCGACACAGAGACCATCTCGAACGCACTGCGCCACACGTTGCGCTTCGTCATTTTTCCGACCCACGCGCCGGTCAGGAACAGACCGAGGACAGTGAAGGCGATGGAAGGGATGTACGCGAGCTCAATCGGGAGAAGCAAATACGGGATTAGGGGAACCATCCCGCCGAGCGCATAGAACACGCCCATGACCACAGCCGCGCGCAGCGGTAACTCGGGAAGCAGAGCGGCCGCGCGTTTGTGTTTGCCAGCCAGCACGCGCTCGAGTCCCACCGCCGACTCCGACGAAAGGTAGCTCCCGGCCGCCATCGAGGTCGCCTCGACCGCGATGATGACCAGTCCGGACAGGATCACAATGTAACTCGAGTCTGTCCCGGCCGCAATCCCGGTGATCGCCCCGAGCGTCGAAACAAAACTGTCTTCCAGACCGAACACGATCTCGCGGATGGATAGGGAAAGGGCGCGCGTGAGCGTCTGGCGATTCATAACGTTCTCATTGTATACTGTCGGCACCTGATTGTTAACTGTCTTCTATGCAACTGCCAGACCGTTTTCGCCCCTTTACGAAGCCCATGATGATCGCGGTCACGGACAACGTCCAGGCCAAACTGTACCTTGCGAAAGACCGAACCGTCACGCTCGTTCATACGATCTCGACCAAGCTCGAACACGTGGATCAAGACCGCGTAGCCATCAAAACCGGCGGCGGGATGCGCTCCGGCGACGCCCACGAAGATAACGTCTCTTGGGAACGCGAGCAGTTGTACAGCGAACTGTCGAAGGATCTCATGCATCGCATGCAGGAAGGCGAATACGAAGAGCTGGCGCTCGCGGCCCCGCAGGAACACATGAACGAACTCAAAGAATCCTTGCACATCGACGTCCTGAAACTGGCCAGCATCTTCATCGAGAAGCACCTGACCGGCGAAGAGCCCCTCGACGTCGTCGGACATGTCGAAGAAGAACGCGGCGGTCTCTAGACTGCGTCCGTCGGGTTTGCTAGAGTGCCGACGCGGCCACGTGGCGAAGTGGTTAACGCGGCGGTCTGCAAAACCGCTATGCGCCGGTTCAACTCCGGCCGTGGCCTCCA
>CAZOPY010000024.1:0-12472 GCA_964581945.1 uncultured Gammaproteobacteria bacterium
ACCAGGGGTGCGCCCATGGCGACGATCTCCCAGCCATCGCCGACCTCTACCAGTTCAAGCTCGAGGTCCACAACACGGTCAACGTCCCCGGCTTCATGTCGACCGCCGGCCCGCCAGGACCGTGATCCCTCCCAACCGCCCCAAGCGGTTGTTTTTCTTATCCTCGCGAGTAACCTCCCCTAACCCCTCCTTGAAAAGGAGGGGGATTGCACGTACACTGCCCGCACATGTCTGATCAGTCGAAGATTCGCAATTTTTGCATTATCGCCCACATTGACCACGGCAAGTCGACCCTTGCCGATCGGTTGCTTGAGGTCACGGGGGCGGTCGAGATGCGCAAGATGAAGGATCAAATTTTGGATTCGATGGATCTCGAGCGCGAGCGCGGGATCACGATCAAGCTGGCGCCGGCGCGCATGCAGTACAAAGAGTTCACGCTGAACCTCATCGACACGCCCGGACACGTGGACTTCAATTACGAAGTGTCGCGTTCTCTCGCCGCGGTCGAGGGCGCCGTGCTGCTCGTGGACGCAACCCAAGGGGTGCAGGCGCAGACGGTCGGCAACATGTTTCTAGCGATCGGCGAGGACCTGGCGATCATTCCGGTCCTGAACAAGATCGACCTCCCGGCCGCGGACGTGCCGCGTCGGAAGGAAGAATTGGTGAAACTGCTTGGCTGCGAACCGTCGGATATTTTGCTCGTGAGCGGAAAGACCGGGCAGGGGGTTCCGGAACTGCTCGATGAGATTGTGAAGCGCATTCCGCCGCCGGAGGGCGATATCAACGCCTCGCCGCGCGCCATGATTTTCGATTCGAAGTACGACGACTACAAGGGCGTCGTCGGCTACATTCGCGTGGTCGACGGGACGCTCAAGAAAGGCGACGTCATTCACATGAAGGCGACCCACTCCGAATCCGAGCTGCTTGAGGTCGGCTCGCTAGGCGCGTCCGGATACAAGGCGCTGCCGGAACTCGAAACCGGACAGATCGGCTACATCGTCACGGGGTTCAAAGATCTTTCGTCCTGCCGCGTCGGCGACACGGTGACGAGCGCGAGGAATCCGGCGCCGGAACCGCTTCCGGGGTATCGCGAGGTGCGGCCCATGGTGTTTGCCGGCATTTTCCCGAAGGACGGCGCCGAGTTTTCCCGCTTGCGCGAAGCGATGGAGCGCTTGAAGCTGAACGACGCCTCGCTCACCTACGAACCGGAGCATTCGCCCGCGCTCGGCTACGGGTTCCGCTGCGGATTGCTCGGAATGCTGCACCTCGAGATCGTCAAAGAGCGCTTGGCGCGCGAATACAACGTGGACGTGATTGTGACCACCCCGTCGGTCGCCTACCACGTGAACAAAACCGGCGGAACGCAGGTCGTGATCAAAAGTCCGCTGGAACTTCCGGACCCGTCGCACATCGAGACGATCGAAGAGCCTTGGGTCAAGGCGGACCTCGTCACCCCGAAAGAGCATATCGGCGGGGCGATGATGCTGTGCACGGAACGCCGCGGGATTTATCTGAACACCGAATATCTTTCCGAAGACCGCGCGATTTTGCACTACGAGATCCCGCTCGCGACCGTGATCGTGGATTTTTACGATAAGCTGAAGAGCGTGACCTCGGGTTACGCCTCCTTGAGCTACGAAGTGTTCGCCTACCGACCGGCCGACATTGTGCGTCTCGACATTCTGGTTGCCGAGAGCCGGGAAGATGCTCTATCATCATTGGTATACCGCGACGAGGCCGAGCGCGTCGGCCGCAAGATTCTCGAATCGTTGAAGGAGTCGATCCCAAAGGAATGGTTCGTGATCAAACTCCAGGCCGCGGTCGGCGGCAAGGTGATCGCCGCGGATCGCATCTCGGCAATGCGCAAGGATGTCACCGGCTACCTGTACGGAGGAGACGTCACGCGCAAAAAGAAGTTGCTCGAGAAACAGAAGAAAGGAAAGGCGAAGATGCAGGCGCTCGGGAAAGGGAGCGTCGACATCCCGACCGACGCTTATCTCAAGGTATTGAAGCGCTAGTATGATCCCCGACCATCTTGTTCTGATCAAAAGCCCGCTGATCCAATCCGTCCCGGTTCGCGAAAACGGCGAAGCGCTCGTCGCGCTGACCGACTATGCGGCGAAGCGCGGTTCGCTCGTCCAGGGGACCGAAGGGACGCGCGTCCGCGAGTCGGTCGCGGACAAGCTCGTGAATGCGCAGCAGTTCTTGCCGGACGGATTGTATCTCTACGTGGTGGAAGGGTACCGGTCGGTGGCGAGACAAGAGGAGCTCTGGAATGCGCATCGCGCCGAGGTGAAAACGCAGCATCCGGATTGGACCGACGCCCAGATCGACGATGAGACGTCGATCCTCTACGCTCCGCCCGGTTCGACCATGCCGCACGCCTCGGGCGCGGCGATCGACGTCACCCTGGTGGACAAGGACGGATACTCGCTCGATCTTGGGACAACGGTCAATGCCACGGCGGCGGACACGGAAAAGCGCACGTACACGCTCGCGCAGAACATCACCCCGGAGCAAAAAAAGAACCGTCAGGCGCTGATCGACGCCATGAATAACGGGGATTTTGTGAATTACGCGACGGAATGGTGGCACTGGTCGACCGGCGATCAATATTGGGCCTTTTCGACCAAGGCGCCGTTCGCGGTTTACGGAACCGTATGAAACAGAAGCACATAAAAGTGTTGTGGACGGTGTTGAGCCTCATGGTCGCGGTCATGATGGTGCTCGGCCTGTTTGCGAGATACATTTAAAGTGTGACTGGCAAGCGGTGGGTCATCGCCGACACCGCCCCGGAAGAGGCGCGTGCGAACTTTCCGGAGCTCTCGCCGGTCGTTTTGCAATTGCTCTGGAATCGCGGGATGCGTGATCAGGAATCGATCGACGTGTTCCTCGGACCGGACTGGGCGCGCGACACGTTTTCGCCTTCGCTGTTTCGCGAGATGCCGCGCGCGGTCGCGCGCGTGTTTGATGCACTCGCGCGGGGAGAGGTGATCACGGTGCACGGCGACTACGACGCGGACGGCGTGTGCGGATCGGTCGTGCTCCTTTCCACGCTGAGGGAAATCTGCCGCGTACTTGGATATGACGAAAAACGGTTGAACGTGTATCTGCCGCACCGCGAAAAAGAGGGGTACGGGGTTTCCGTTTCGACGATCGAGCACCTCTCGTCGCAGGAGGGAACGACGCTCGTGATCACCGTCGATTGCGGGATCAGCAACGGCCAGGCGATCGCGCGTGGCAAAGAGCTCGGGATTGACACGATCGTCTGCGATCACCACACCATGCCCGCCGAGCTGCCGAAGGACGCGATTTTGCTCCATCCGCTCGTGCCCGGCGAGGGGTATCCGAACAAACACTTGTGCGGCACCGGCGTTGCGTTCAAGCTCGCGAGCGCGCTCGTCGACGAGGCGCGCAAACGCGGCGCGCCGTTTGCGGACGGGTACGAGAAATGGCTCCTGGATCTCGTGGCGATCGCGACGGTCACGGACGTGATGCCGCTTACCGGAGAGAATCGCGCGCTCGAACAGTACGGGCTGCTCGTTCTCAATAAGACGCGACGGGTCGGGATCCAGAAACTTTGCCAGATCGCCGGCGTGATCCCGGGGAAGATCGAGACCTGGACCATTGGATTCCAGCTCGGGCCGCGCTTGAACGCCGCCGGGCGCATGGATCATGCGTCGGGAGCGTTCAATCTGCTCATGTGCGAGGACGAGGTCGAGGCGGAGCGATTGGCGCATGCGCTGAACCAATCGAACGTCGCTCGCCAGAAGGCGAGCGATCAGATGTATCAGGAGGCAAAGGCGCAGGTCGGCGAGGTCGGGGATCGCAAGGTGCTCATCGTGTGGTCGGAAGGATGGCCCGCAGGACTCGTCGGGCTTGTCGCCGGAAAACTGGTGGGAGATTTCGGGCTGCCGACGTACGTGGTCGGCCGGGACGGCGAAAAATTCGTCGGTTCCGGACGGAGCATTCCCGGGTTCGATGTAACCAAAGCGCTTCACGCCGCCGCAACGCATCTGGATAAATTCGGCGGACACCCGCAGGCCTGCGGGTTCTCAACGAACGGGGAGGAACGCTTTGCGCAGTTCCGTGCGGCGCTCGAGGTGTTCGCGCAGGACGCGCTTCGTGACGTCTCGCTCGCTCCGCTCGTGAATGTGGATGTCGAGATCGGCTTCGCGGACATCGGTTGGGATCTGTTCGAGGCGATCACGCGCATGCAGCCGTTTGGCGAAGCGAATCGCGAGCCGGTGTTTGCAGCGCGGAATCTGCGGCTCGTCAGTTTTGAAACCATGGGCGCCGACGGCAAGCATCTGAAATTCATGGCGCAATTTTCGGACGGAAAAACAAAACGGTTCGTCGCCTTCGGCTTCGGTAAACTCGTGCAAACGCTAGAGATCGGTGCTATGATCGACGTGGCTTTTCAGCTGAGCGTGAATGAATGGAACGGCAATCGCGAACTGCAATGCCGCGTCGTTGATCTCCAATATGCCAAAGCACGTTAGAATTTATTCGGACGGAGGCGCGCGAGGCAATCCGGGTCCGGCCGGATCCGGTGCGGTCGTTAAATTCGTGCACGAGGACGGAAGTGAGGGCGAAACACTCGCCGAGCTGAGCGAGTACGTCGGGGAGACCACCAACAACCAGGCCGAGTACCGGGCCATCATCATCGGTCTTGAAAAAGCCCGAGAGCTCGGCGCGGAAGCGGTCGATCTCTACATGGATTCGGAGCTGGCCGCGAAGCAAATTAAGGGCGAATACAAGGTGAAGAATCCGGGCATCGCCCTCCGGTTCCTCGAGGTCCACAATCTTTTGCAACACTTCAAGCGCGTTCACGTCCGCCACATCCCGCGCGAGAAAAACGGCGAGGCGGATGCGCTTGTGAATGGGGCGATCGACAGGCATCTTCTCAAGAAACGCGCGTAACGTTTCCGGCCGAGCCGGGTATACACTCCTCATGAATAAACGAGATTTCGGCCAGTTTTACGAGCAAAACGTGGACCGTATTTATCGGTTCGTTTATTTTCGCGTCGGCCGCAAGGAAGAGGTCGCCCAGGATCTCGTTTCCGAGATTTTCATGAAGGCGCTGAACCATTTTGAAAAATACGATCCGGAGGTGTCGAAATCCGCCTGGTTGTACACCATCGCTCGTAACCATTTGGCCAACCATTTCCGCGACCGTCGCGAAGAGGTCGATCTCGACGAGGTCGTGTTCGCGATCCCGTCCGAAAATGGCCTGGAAACCATGGAAAAACGGGAAGCGGAGATTACCGTCGAAAAGGCGCTCGACACGCTCATGCCCGAAGATCGGCAACTTGTTACGATGAAGCACCTGGAGGGGTATTCATATCAAGAGATGAGCGAAATTTTGGGACGGTCGGCGGACGCCTTGAAGGTCGCCACACACCGCGCCGTGCAGAAAATGCGCCAAACCATCAAAACCGTATGATTTTTTTCTCCCCGCGTGAACTGAAGAGCCTCAAAGCGGGCGCGACCCCTTCGCGAGATTTTAAGGCCGGGCTCAAAAAGGAGCTGTTCGCCGCCTACGACGCTCGATACGGGACGGCGCGAGGGATGTCGCCGTTCATGAAGTACTCGGCGGTCGGCATGTGCGCGTTCACCCTTCTGTTCGGGATGGGAACGGGCGTATACGCTTACTCGAGCCCGGACGTGGTTGAAGGGGACACGCTGTACCCGGTGAAATCCGGGATCGAACAGGTCGAAGGGGCGATGGCGTTCACCCCCGACCAAAAGGCGCGGTACCATGCCAAGATGATGCAACGCCGCGTGCAAGAGGCGGAACACCTGCAGGGACGGCCGGAGGTCGCCCAGCACCTGGCCGAACAGGCCGCCGGCGAAGTTGGGGATGACGGTCGATGAGCTGCGCACGGGGCTGCGCGACCCGGCTACGCGGCAGGAAGTGATCGATCAGCTGTCCGACCTCGGGGTGCGTTACGCCCAGCTTCTGGAGCGTGTACCAACCAATGCGGGGGGGCAACCGCGGCTCTTGCCGCCGCCGCTGCGACTGAAATTGCGTCAGATCCAACAGGATGTAGACCAGTCCGGGCTGACGGATGAAGAAAAAGGCAAACTTTTCCGCGAGGATATTCGTCAGTTCCTTGAGGAGAAGATAGAACCGACCGACACGTTTTAATCACTAACGCATCATTCTATGTCTACGACTCTCAAACGGTTGTGGCTCGCGTCCGCGATCATGCTCGGACTGGCCATGAACCTTGCGCCGATGGCTCCGGTCATGGCCGACGAGACCACCGACGCCGAAGCGACGCAGCACATCGACTTCTGGGGCCAGCTGCAAGAGCTGTCTTCGACGGATCTGCCGACGACCATCGTCGTGCGCAAGGATCCGACCGGTTCATTCACGGATTACACCGTCGACGTCCCGGTCGGCGCCATCGTCAACCCGGAAATGGATTGGTGGATTACCGGCGACTACGTTCATGTGGTCGGGACGCAGAATGAAAACACCGGCGTGGTCGAAGCGGACATCGTTGTCGACAGCTCGATCAACGTCTGGAACAACCGCGGTCTGAACGGCTGGATCACCGCGATCGACACCAGTGCCTCGACGATGACGGTGCAGTGGCAGGGGATCGAGCACACGGTGCACGTGACGGACGACACGCACATGGTCGTGCCGCCGATCAACCCGGCCTCCCTGACCGATTTCCAGATCGGCGACCGCGTCCGCCTGCGCCTCGACGCGCGCACGGATGAGGACGACGCCCGCATCATCGTGGCCCTGCGCCGCGGCGACCACATCTATCTGATGGCCCGCACCCGCGGATTCGCCGCTGAACTGACGGACATCGATGACAACGGCGACGGCACCGGCACCCTGACGTTGACCCTGCTTGCCAATGCGCACCTGCGCGCCGGCGACGTCAACAACCTGATCGGGGTCGAGGGAGACGAGGTCACCGTGACCTATGATTCGACCACCAAGTTTGTCCGCCGCTACAACGGTCTGACAACCGTGGGAGAATTCGTGGAAGGGGACGTCCTGTTCGTGGTCGGACGCTACAATGACGACGACACCATCAGCGCCCGCTTGGTCAAGGACACCAACATCTGGCGCCTGGGCGTCGCTCGCCACACCGGTATCATCACCTCGATCGACACCTCGACCAACACGATCGTGGTCAATCCGGTCGAAGGCGAAGGGCAGGCTGACATCACGAGCCTGACCATCACCTACAGCGACACCACCGTGTTCCACAAGGACGATGCGGAAATCACCGAATCCGACCTCGCCGTCGGCGATGAAATCCACGTCCGCGGCACGGCCCGCCTCGACAACGGCGTGATCTCGATCGGCAACGTGACCGACATCGCGGTCGTGACCGATGACGCCGGTACAGAAGGCGAAGACGCCGGAGCGTAACGGAAAAATCCTCAACACCCTCGCCAACCGCGGGGGTGTTGTTGTATTCTTCAGAGGCTATGATCAAGCTCTACAACACCCTGACGCGGAAGATGGAGGAGCTGAAGCCGATTACCCCTGGGAAACTGGGGATCTATTCGTGCGGGCCCACGGTGTACTGGTTCGCCCACATCGGCAACATGCGGGCATTTTTGTTCTCGGATCTGCTCCGGCGCGCGTGCGAATATAACGGGTTCGACGTGACGCTGATCATGAACATCACGGATGTCGGACACCTGACGGGCGACCTGGACGATGGCGAGGACAAAATGCTTGTGGCGATGCGCCGCGAAGGAAAGTCCGCGTACGACATCGCGGAATTTTACGCGCAGGCGTTTTTTAAGGACCTCGAACAGTTGAACATCAAGCCGGCGGCGACCTATCCGCGTGCCACCGAGCACATCCCGGAACAGATCGAGATCGTGCAGGCGCTCGAGAAAAACGGGCTCACGTATCAAACATCGGACGGGATCTATTTCGACACCATGAAGTTGCCGAGCTACGGACGTCTTTCCGGACAAAAAGCGGATGAAAAGCGCGGCGGCGCGCGCGTCGAGCTCGGGGAGAAAAAGAACGCGACGGACTTTGCCTTGTGGAAATTCTCGCCGACAGGCGCGAAGCGGGAGATGGAGTGGGACTCGCCGTGGGGGGTTGGGTTTCCGGGCTGGCACATCGAATGCTCGGCGATGTCGAAGAAATACCTCGGCGTGCCATTTGATATCCACACCGGCGGGGTCGATCACATCCCGGTGCACCACGAGAACGAGCTTGCGCAAACAGAGGGCGCGGACGGGGTGCTCGAGGCGAATGTCTGGATGCATTCGGAGTTTTTGACGGTCGACGGCGGGAAGATGAGCAAGTCGCTCGGAAATCTGTACACGCTCGACGATCTTATCGCAAAAGGGTACGACCCGCTCGCGTTTCGTTATCTCGTTTTGCAGGCGCACTACCGTACGAAACTCAATTTTAGCTGGGAATCCATGGACGCGGCGCAAAACGCGTTGCGTAAGTTACAGGAAACGATCCGCTCCTGGGACGCGCCGGCGGTCGGTTGTGCGGATTATGAGCGCGACTTCCTCGCGGCGATCAACGACGATCTGAACACCCCCGAGGCGCTTGCGGTCCTGTGGAAGATGGTGGGCGACGAAACGCTGCCGAGCGCCGCGCGCGCGGAGTCCGTGTTGAAGTTCGATCGCGTGCTCGGGCTCGCGCTCGATCAGTATCTTGGGAAAGCGCTCGCGATTCCGGCGGAGGTCCAGGCGCTTGTGGATGAGCGCGAGAACGCTCGAACAAACAAAGATTTTGCGGCTTCGGACCGTCTTCGGGCCGAGATTGAGCTTGCGGGATACGTTGTCGAGGACACGGCGCAGGGCCAAAAGGTGAAGAAAGGGTAGGAGTGTGCTAAAATAGCGGCATATGGCCGTGACCGGACAAACATCGAGCGAACAGTTGGCGTCGCGGCCGCCGATGCCGGAGCGTCCGTCGCGCATGCCGGAGACTGCGCCGCCGACCCCGGAGGTGCCGCGCGCGCCGGAACAACCGGCCGTGGAAACGGAACCGGTTCCGGAAGCGAACGAACCCGACGAGACCACCCCGCCACCGGCGCCGGTCGCGCGGACGGTGAAGCAGGCCGCGCCAGCCTCGCCGAAGGACGAGTTTACCAAAGAGATCGAAGACATCCTGTCGGAGGATCTGACGGACCTGTTTCTCAAGATGAATCCGGCGCAGCAAGAAGCGTTCAAGAAGCGCGGGGAAGAGACGGCGGGCAAAGTGCGCAAACTGCTCGGCAAAGCCAAGGTGCACGCGCACGCGGTGCTGCTGCTCATCCGCGATTGGCTCAAAATGATCCCGGGCGTCAACAAGTTTTTTCTGGAACAGGAAGCGAAAATCAAAACCGATAAGGTTCTGGATGCCGCGGAGGAACGGCGGCTGAAAGGAACGCTCTGACATGCTGCCCCTTTGGCAAATAGATTTCGCGACGGAGACGCCGACCCCGCAGATCGCGGTCGGGGGGGATTTGTTGTTGCCCGGGATCATCATCGCCGCGACCGCGGTTGTCCTGCTTGTCATCCTCGGACTGTTGATCCTTCGCTGGTTTTTGGTGCGCCGCACGCACGGGCGCGGCGGCGGGCTCGAGATGGTCGTTCTGCAAATCTCCTTGCCGAAATTTCGACGCGAAGAAGAGGCGAACCAAACCGGCGGGATCGAACAGATCCGCCAGGCGGTTTCGACCGCGGAGTCGTTTTTCTCGACGATCGGCGGGTTGAAGGCGCAGCGCGGTTTCTCCGCATGGCTTTACGGCCGTTCGGACGAGTTGTCGTTTGAAATCGTGCTTCATGAAGGGCTCATCCGTTTTTACGTCGCGGTTCCGGAATCCATGCGCGCGCACGTCGAACAGCAGATCTCCTCCAATTATCCGGACGCGCACATCGAACAGATGGAAGACTACAATCTGTTTTCTCCGACCAGTACGATTCTCGGCGCGTACATGACGTTCACGCGTTCGAGCGCGTTTCCGATCAAATCGTATCTGAAACTCGAAACCGACCCGCTTTCCGCGCTCACGAACACGATGTCGAAGGTCGAGCCGGGCGACGGGATTGCGATTCAGTACGTGGTTCGTTCCGCGCGTAAGGAATGGCGATCCAAGGGGTTGTCGATCGCGTCGCAGATGCAGCAAGGGATGAAACTCGACGATGCGATCCGCGGCGGGGCGAAAAAGAAGGGCGAAGGGTGGATTGCGCTCGCGCTCGGCAGCGGCAAGACGCAGCCGGAGAAGCCGCCGGAACAGTATCGTCTGTCCCCGCTTGAAGAAGAGGCGGTGAAAGGGCTCGAGCAGAAGGCAAGCAAGGCCGGGGTTGATGCGAACATTCGGCTGGTGGTCGCGGCGGACAGTCCGGCGCGCGCGCAGTCGCTGCTCGGCAACCTGATCAGCGCGTACAGTCAGTACAATTTGTATCAGTTCGGCAACGTGTTCCAGAAAGCGATCCCGCCGAGCAAGAAGCGCGTGATTCGCCGCTTCATTTATCGCAGCTTCGACGAACGCTATAAGATTGTCCTGAACACGGAGGAGATGGCCAGCTTGTGGCATCTGCCGCTTCCGAGTTCGGAAACGCCCAACATCCAGTGGCTCGGCGCGCGTCGCGCGGCCGCACCGGTCAACATTCCGGGTCCGGCGGACGGCATTTTTCTGGGCTACAATTTATACCGCGGGAAGAAAACGCCGATTCACATCAAGCGCGCGGACCGACAGCGCCACATGTACGTGGTTGGTAAATCCGGTTCCGGTAAATCGCAATTCATCGCGGGCCTCGCGATCCAGGACATCAAAAACGGGGAAGGGGTCGGGGTCATTGATCCGCACGGCGATCTGATCGATCACATTCTCGGCAACATTCCGCGCGAGCGCATCGACGATGTGGTGATTTTCAAGCCGTCCGACCTCGAACGTCCGGTCGGATTGAACATGCTTGAGATCAAGGACGAGAACATGAAGGACTTTGCCGTGCAGGAAATGATCTCCGTGTTTTACAAGCTGTTCCCGCCGGAAATGATCGGTCCGATGTTCGAGCACCAGATGCGCAACGTGATGCTCACGCTCATGAGCGATCCGGACACGCAGGGAACGCTCGCGGAAATTCCGCGCATGTTCTCGGATCAGGAGTACGCGGACACGTGGATCGCGAAGTTGAAGGATCCGGTGGTGCGCGCGTTCTGGGAAAAGGAAATGGCAAAGACAAGCGACTTCCACAAGTCCGAGATGCTGGGATACCTGATTTCGAAGGTCGGCCGCTTCGTCGAAAACGAAATGATGCGCAACATCATCGGGCAGCCAAAATCCGGATTCGATTTCCGCGAAGTGATGGACAAGCAAAAGATTTTGCTCGTCAACCTGTCGAAAGGAACGACCGGGGAGGTGAACGCGCAGCTCTTGGGCCTCATCATCGTGACCAAGCTGCAGATGGCGGCGATGGGACGCGCCAACATTCCGGAGGACCAACGCAAGGATTTCTTCCTGTACATCGACGAGTTCCAGAACTTCGTGACCAACTCGATTGCGACGATCCTGTCCGAGGCGCGCAAATACCGGCTGGATCTCATCATGGGGCATCAATACATGAACCAGCTGGTCGACCAAAGCGGCAAGACCGAGGTGCGCGACGCGGTGCTTGGAAACGTCGGCACGACGCTCGTGTCCCGCATCGGACCGGAGGACGCGGACGTGCTCGAGAAAATCTACTCGCCGACCTTCTCCGGGTACGATCTGATCAACTCGGACATGTTCACCTGGTACACCAAAATGATCATCGACAACTCGCAGGCCAAGCCGTTCACGATGCGCACGGTCGCGCCGCCCAAGGGTGATCCGGAATTGCGCGAGGCGATCTATCAATTGTCGCGGCTGAAGTACGGACGCGATCGAGACCTGGTGGCGGCCGAAATCCTGGAACGCAGCGCGCTCGGCGACTCGACCGCGAGCGGATCGCCGGAACCGACGCTCTAGTTCAAAAAAGTAAAATAAAAACATATGGGAACGCTGTACGCCGAAGAGGCCGAGGACGGAGTCGAAGAGGTGGATCTGGAGTTTGAACCCGAGCCGGATGAGCCGACGCCGGAACCGAAACCGGCCGGACCGGATCCGCGCATCGAGATGGCGAAAAAAATCCTCCAGCAGGTGCACGAGACGCTCGGGACCGTGATTTCGCTTTTGGACGGGACGGACGTATCGACCGTGCGCAAACAGCTGACGGATCTCGTGACCACGAAAAAGGAGATGGAAAACCATCTGGAGGACGTATCTGGCGCGCGCGTCATCGAAGGGGTGTTCGATGGGATGAGCATGATCGGATCGGACGGGAAAAGCTACGCGGTCCCGCCGAACTACGCGTCGAAATCGCGACTGGTCGAAGGGGACATCCTGAAACTCACCATCAAAAAAGACGGCATCTTCCTGTACAAACAGATCGGGCCGATCGAACGGCGTCGCATCGTCGGATGCGTTGCGTTCGACGCGTCGAGCGGAAGCCACGT
>CAZOPY010000025.1:0-12171 GCA_964581945.1 uncultured Gammaproteobacteria bacterium
GTGTTGCCTCCACCGAATGCGACCGGAACGTTGCACATGGGGCATGCGGTGATGCTGGCGATCGAGGATGCGATGGTTCGCTTTGCGCGCATGCGCGGGAAGAAGGCGCTTTGGGTGCCAGGAACGGATCATGCGGCGATCGCGACGAACGCGAAGGTCGAGAAAATTCTTGCCGAGGAGGGCAAAACGAAGTACGACCTCGGGCGCGAGAAGTTTTTGGCGCGCGTGCGGGCGTTTGTCGCGAATTCGCAGGACACGATCCGCAATCAGATGCGCAAGATGGGCGCGTCCGTGGACTGGTCGCGCGAAGCGTACACGCTCGACGACCCCCGCTCGGTCGCGGTGCGCACGGCATTCAAGATGATGTACGACGACGGCCTCATCTATCGCGGGAACCGGGTGATCAACTGGTGTCCGCATTGCGCGTCGACGCTCGCCGACGACGAAGTGGAGCACAAGGAGACGACGGCCATGCTCTTCACGTTCCGGTACGACAAAAAATTCCCGATCGCGATTTCCTCGACGCGTCCCGAAACGAAACTCGGTGATACGGCGGTTGCCGTGCACCCGACGGACGAACGGTACAACGCGTTTGTCGGAAAAACATTCGAGGTGGATTTTGCAGGGAAGAAACTCTCGATTCGCGTTGTCGCCGATGACGGCGTGGATCCGCAATTCGGGACCGGGGCGCTTGGCGTGACCCCGTCCCACAGTCAGATCGACGCGGAGATCGCCGCGAAGAATGATCTGCCGTTCGTGACCGTGATCAACGAGGAAGGCCGCATGACCGCGGATGCCGGCGAGACATTCGCCACTCTCGATGTCGCGGCGGCTCGCGCGAAGGTGGTCGAGTGGCTGCGCGCACAGGGACTCATCGAGAAGGAAGAAGAGGTCGCCCAGAACCTCTCGATTTGCTATCGCTGCGGATCGACGGTCGAACCGCTGCCGAAACTGCAATGGTTCATCAACGTCAAAAAACCGTTCACCTTCCGGGCGTCGACGCATGCACCGATCGAGGGGGTGGAGAACGGCGAAACCGTGACGCTCAAGTCGCTCATGCAGCACGTGGTGCGTTCGGGGCAGATCAAGATCATGCCGGAGCGTTTTGAAAAAACGTATTCCCACTGGGTGGATAACCTGCGCGACTGGAACATCAGCCGCCAGATTTGGTTCGGACACGAAGTGCCGGTCTGGTACAAGGGCGAGGAGATCCATGTCGGGGAACCGCCGACGGGCGAGGGTTGGCAGAAGGACCCGGACACGCTCGACACCTGGTTCAGTTCGGGGTTGTGGACCTTCTCGACGCTCGGGTGGCCGGGGAAGACGACGGATTTTGAAACGTTCCATCCGACCTCGGTGCGCGGAACGGGCTACGACATTTTGCCGTTCTGGGTGTCGCGCATGATTCTCATGACGACGTATCTGGTCGGGGAGGTTCCGTTCAAGACCGTGTATCTGCACGGACTCGTCCGCGATGAGCAAGGACGTAAGATGTCGAAGTCGCTCGGCAACATCATCGACCCGCTCGACATGATCAAAAAATACGGCGCGGACGCCACGCGTCTGTCGCTTGTGATCGGCTCGACGCCGGGGAATGATTCGAAACTGTCCGAGGAGAAGGTGGCCGGGTATCGCAACTTTGCCAACAAGTTGTGGAACATCTCGCGTTTCGTGTTAACGAGCGTGGAAGCGGTCGGCGAAGAAGGGGCCGCCCTTCAGATCGGGACCGGAATGACCCTTGCCGACCGTTGGATTCTCGGACGGTTCGTGGAGGTCGCGCGCGCGGTCACCGAGAAACTCGAGCGCTACGAGTTTTCGTCGGCCGGCGAGCTGCTGCGTGATTTCACCTGGTCCGAATTTGCGGACTGGTATCTGGAGATCGCGAAGGTGCAGCGAGCCAAGGGATCTGCCGAGCTCAAAGAAAGCACGGACCGAATTTTGCGATCCATCTTGGAAACCCTGTTGAAACTGTGGCATCCGTTCATGCCGTTTGTGACCGAAGAAATTTGGAAACAAACCGGTCGCAGCGGTATGATGATGGTGCAACCGTGGCCGCTTCTCCTCGGGAAGAGCGATGAGAAGTCGGCGCGCGAGTTCGAAATCGTCCGCGAGGTGATCGGCACGGTCCGCAACCTGCGCGCTCTCTATCGCGTCGAACCGGCTAAGAAAATCGCCGCGCTGCTCGTGAGCGCGGACGCTCACACGCTGCTCGAATCCGAAGCGGACGTGATCAAACAGCTGGCGCGCATCGACGTGCTCGAGATCGCGGCGGCGGGGGAAAAGCCGCAAGGCGCCGCGTCGGCCGTGGCCGGGTCCGTGAACGTGTACATTCCGCTTGCCGGGCTCGTGGATCTTGAAAAGGAACGCGCGCGGCTTCAAAAAGAGCTCGCGGCGACCGAGAAGTACGTCGAAGGGACGCGCGGGAAACTCGCGAACGCGGATTTCGTCTCGAAAGCGCCGGGGAAGGTCGTGGACGAGATGAAGGCCAAGCTCGCGGAGGCCGAGAAGACCGCTCTGGCGCTCGCCGAGCAGATCAAATCGCTATGAAGACCGTAACCGACCAACAGAAAATCGACGAATTTCTCTCGCGTGGCGTAGAGAAGGTATTTCCGTCCGAGAAATTTCTCGAGGCGCGGCTCAAAGAAGGGAAGCCGCTTACGATGTACCTTGGGATCGATCCGACCGGACCGACTCTGCACCTCGGGCACGCGATTATTCTCCGGAAACTCCGCGCGTTTCAGGAGCTCGGCCACAAAGTGATCCTGCTCATCGGCGATTTCACCGGCATGATCGGCGACCCGACGGACAAGTCCGCGACGCGCAAACAATTGACGCGCGAGGAGGTGCTCAACAATGCGGCGCTGTATCAAAAACAGGCGAGCGCCTTCATTCGCTTTGACGGACCGAACGCGGCCGAGCTCCGCCACAACAGCGAGTGGTCGGACAAACTCACCCTGAAGGACGCCCTCGAGATCGGCGCGTACTTCACGGTGCACCAATTTCTCGAACGCGACATGTTCCAGAAGCGGATCGAGGACAAAAAGCCGATTCATTTGCACGAATTTTTGTACCCGCTGTTGCAGGGGTACGATTCGGTTGCGATGAACGTGGATGGCGAAATCGGCGGGAACGACCAGACGTTCAATATGCTCGCCGGACGCGACCTCATGAAGGGGATGAAGAACAAAGAGAAGTTCGTGATCGCCATGAAATTGCTCGTCGACCCGACCGGGAAGAAGATGGGGAAGAGCGAAGGCAACATGATCACGCTCATGGATTCGGCTGAACAGATGTTCGGCAAGGTGATGAGCTGGACGGACGGGATGATCGTCCCGGGGTTTGAGTTGCTCACAGATGTTTCGCTCGTCGAGGCGCAAAAGGCGACCAAGGCGAATCCACGCGACACGAAGGCGCTGCTCGCGCGCGAGGTGGTCGCGCAGTTTTTCTCGGAAAAGGAAGCGGTCGCGGCCTCGGAAGCGTTCGATAAACTGTTCAAGTCGCATGAAGCGCCCGAGGACGTGCCGGTCGTGAAGGTGAAATCCGCCATGAACATCCTTGACCTGCTGGTCGAGACGAAGCTCGCGCCTTCGAAATCCGAGGCGCGGCGGTTGGTCGACGGCGGTGGGATCAAAGTCGACGGCGCGGCCGTCGAGGGATACGACGTCGAGATCGTTCCGAGTAAGGACGGCGCGCTTGTGCAAAAAGGGAAGCGCCATTTTGTGCGCGTCGTGAAGGGATGATATGGCGGTTTTGAACGACGCGAAAAAAGACGTGGTGCTCGCGCTCAAGGCGGCGATTGGCAAGGAATACACGCCGAACGCGGACGAACTTGAGACCCCGCCGGATGCGACGCTCGGGGACGTCGCGTTCCCGTGTTTCGCGTTGTCCAAGGGACTCCGGAAAAATCCGGCGCAGATCGCGACCGAGCTTGCCGCGAAGATCGCACCGAAGGGCTTCGTGAAAAAGGCGCAGGCCGCCGGTCCCTACGTCAACTTTTTTTTCGACACGGCCGTTTTCGGCGACGCGGTGCTCGCCGAGATCGCGCAGGCGGGCGACGCGTACGGAACGACGGATCTCGGCCAGCAGCGCCGCGTGATGGTCGAATACGCCCAGCCGAACACGCACAAGGAAATCCACATCGGGCATCTGCGTAATTTTTTGGTCGGGCAGGCGCTGGTCGAACTACTTCGCCGAGCGAGCTACGACGTGGTTCCGGCGACCTACATCAATGATCTTGGAACCCATGTCGCCAAATGCCTGTGGGCCATGAAGAAATTTCATGACGGCGAAGAACCGGCCCCGGCGGAGCGCGACACGTTTTTGGGCAAGGTGTACACCGAAGCGACGCGCGCAGTCGAAAAAAACGCGGCGGTGAAGGAAGAAATCTCCGCCGTGTATCAGGATCTCGAAAACGGCAAAGGCGCATACATCGCGCTCTGGAAGAAAACGCGTAAGTGGTCGCTCGACAGCATGAAGGCCGTGTTCAAGGAGCTCGGGTTGCCGCTCGACGTGTGGTATTACGAGTCGGATCTCGTGAAACCGACGCGCGCGTTGATCGCCGGACTCAAGAAGAAGGGGATCGTGATCGAAAGCCAAGGGGCGCTGATCGTGGATCTCGAAACCGAGAAACTTGGGGTGAACCTGCTCGTGAAAACGGACGGGACGCTGCTTTACAACGCCAAAGACCTCGCGCTTGCGCAGCGCAAAGAGGAGGACTACCACCCGGACAAGAGCCTGTACGTCATCGACGTGCGCCAGTCGCTCGCCATGCAGCAGCTGTTCGCGACCATGAAGAAGATGGGGTTCGCGAAAGAGCTCGGACACCTCTCGTACGAACTCGTCACGCTCAAGGACGGGGCGATGTCTTCGCGCAAGGGGAACATCATCCGTTACGAAGAGTTCCGCGACGCCATGCTCGACATGGCGCGCAAGGAAACGAAGGAGCGCCACGCGGACTGGAGCGAGAAAAAAATCGAGAGCGTCAGCCGCGCCGTCGCCTTCGCCGCGATGCGATTCGGCATGCTCGCGCACGCCCCGGGAAAGCCGATCGTCTTCGACATGAAAGAGGCGCTGTCGTTCGACGGGTTCACCGGTCCGTATCTGCTCTACACCTACGCCCGCATCCGTTCGATCGCGCGCAAGGCCGGAAAGCAGAAGCCGCGCATCGCGTCCAACGAGCTCGCACACCCGACCGAGAAGCGCCTCCTGTCCGCGCTCGCGCGGTATCCCGGAGTGGTGCGCCAAAGCGCGACCGACCTGCACCTCGACCGCCTCGCGCAATACGCATTCGACCTCGCCAAAACGTTCTCGGAGTTTTATAATGAAGTCCCCGTGCTTCAGGCCGAGGACGATCGGGCGACTTCCGCGCGTCTCGCGTTGTGCGAATCCGTCGCACGCGTCCTCAAAAACAGTCTGCAGCTGTTAAGCATCGATTTAATCGACGAAATGTAGGAGGTTATGAAACAAGCGCGGTATCATCTCATCTTCGACCTCGACCACTGCCGTGACACGATCAAAGACCATGCCGTCATACGGAAATTTATCGAAGAGACGGTCGCTGCGGTGAAGATGGAGATTATCGCCGGTCCGATCGTCTGCGACGGCGTTCCGTCGAACCCCGGGCTTTCCGGATTCGCCGTGCTCGACTTCTCGCACGTCTCCGTCCACACCTTCACCGAATACGACGAAGCGCTCGTCGACATCTTCTCCTGCAAGCCGTTCGACCGCGAGGTCGCTCGCGAAAAATGCGTCCAGTATTTCGCCACGCCGCAAACCGAAGTGCGCGCGAAAGAGGTGTGGTGGGGATAATCGAAACGAAAAAAGAGCCGAGCGGCTCTTTTTTGATTATCGGCTGCGGGGTTTGATGAACTCGGGCTTGAGTCGGATGAGTCCGACCGCCATCACGAAGTAGGCAAGCATGTAGATGGCATCTCCGTACCCGCCGTTGCGCCAGGAACCGGCATACGCTTGGGACAGGAAGTTGTAGTCGGCGCAATATTGGACGATCAAGGCGATCAGGATGAACAGCACCCGATTCTTCATCACCCCGCCGAGTGTTTTCTTGGTCAGCAGATAGACAAGCAGGGCGAAGGAGACGTACGTGGCCTGGCCGAGCGGATAGCCGAAATCAAGGAAGACGCGAAGCGGATCCGACCAGTCGAATTCGTACGTGCTCAAGAAGAAGAAATACGAAAGACCGAGCATGACGAGAGGAACGATCGCGGCCTGCAGCTTGTTGCCGAACGAGCGCAGGGAAATGGTGACGCCCGAAGCTTTCCCGATCATCGCCGCGCCGTAGATATAGAACGGGATGCTGCCGAAGAAACCAATGTCGGCCAGAGACGGGTAGGGAACCTCCACGTTCAGGAACAGGTTGTAGTAGCTGAACACGGTTTGTCCGATATTCTCAAACAGGAGTCCGAGGGCGAAGGCGAGGATCGCCCGTCCCATGACGCTCTTGGTGCCGCCCCACGCCCGGGCGATGATGATCCCCCAAATGCCTCCCCACAACGCCAACGACTGATAGCAGGCCGCCCAGAGCAATTCCCGGGAGCCGCTTTCACCGGCGCCGTTTACCACCTGCAGGACGATCCACCACACGGTGAGGATCGCGAGCAGGGCGAGGGCCACCTTGGCCGACCAGTCATGTTTCAATTCTTCCACAGGGTGCGCATCCATAGATATCTACATGGTAGCACATCATGACGGTCGTCTCCAGGTCACGCGGTATTTTTGCAAAAACGATGCGGGATCGAAGCTGCGTTTCGCTTTCTCAAGACCGGCGATGCCGAGATCCTGTTCGTAATTGAGCCAATGCACCCCTTGCGCCTGGAGAACCCTGGCGGTTTCCAGCATGAGCATTTGGTAAATACCGATGTAGGTATGCGCATCGGCCTTCTCAAAGTGCAGCACGGCGTGATCCTCACTGACCCGTTCGTTGACCGTGAATCCCGCGAGCGTGTTGTCCACATAAATTCCGACGGCGAGGAGCGGCTTGCTGCCAGCAAGAAGAAATAGACGGGAAATAGCTCGATATTCATTCTCGGTGTCGGCCGGTGCCGCGCCTTTCCGTTCTGCCCACAGGTGAAACAGGGCGATCATGCGCTGCTGCGTCTCCGTATCGGTCAGATCCAGGAGACGTGTTTCCCAGCGGTGGAGTTTTTTGAACCGGTTCACGAAATTGCGTTTGGGTCCGAGTGTTTTGCCGGCGTAGGTCGCCAAACGATCCACGGACAGGATGTAGTCGTGATTGCGCGGGTCCTCGGTGATCTCGAACTGTTTCGGATCGAGAGCGGTGGCCGTGACATGCGGAACGAGTTTGAGTTCCGCGGCGCGGCCTTCCGCCCGCATCTGTTCGAGCAGCGCGTGCGCGGTTTCATTGGCCTGTTCGCCGCCAAGGAACGAATAGAACGGTTCGCCGGTCAGGTAATCGGTGAATCGAACGACGAGATTGCCGTTCAGGGTCGAGCAGGCCGCTTCCCCCTTGGTGTCCCAGCAATACAGACTCGTGAAATTAAAATCTGAGTACGGCGGAAATTTCGCGGCGTGAGATTCGATATGCGGACGCTGATCGGGGGATAACGGCTGGAATTCCGGAAAGGCACCTGGCATAGATATCTGAAAAAATCAGCACGGTTGCCCACAGTGTACTCGTGCGGGCGTTCCCGGACAACCGGGAATGTGCTAGGATAGATTTAACTATGGGTCCCGTCGACCTTGCCAAACGGATTATCGAGGAACAGGAGCTGGTGATCGGCCCGCTTGCTTGGCGCGAGGCGAAAAAGGTTCCTGGATTAAAAATCGGAGACAACCATTCGCTTAAACTCGACGGGAAAGCGCGTGCCATTCTCGACGAGCTCGTCAAGCAGTATGAGGGGCTGTTCGGTCCCGCGTCCGTCGAAGTCTGTCGTCAGGCCGTGCGCGGATTGCTGCCTGAGGTCGCCGCCTCCGACGTTCCGGAAGTGTTGAAATAGCGCCCGGATCATCGTGCGCCTGACACAGCCATTCCACCGAAAGGCTGTTTTCTATGCCTGAGCGCTCTTATCGTCTCGACCAGCAGAATCATCTCCTCCAACAGGTGACGCGTGAGCTGTACTCGCGTAACGCCGAGCTTGCGGTGCGCAACAAAACGCTCGGCGTGCTGCGAAGCCTGGACGAGATTACCATGGCGTCGCTCGAGACGGATGCGCTGTCAGCCAACATCACGAAGATTCTGACCGAGCAGTTACAGTTTCAGATCGCCGCACTCGCCGTCGCCGATGCGCATCGCCGACGGCTGGTATGGAAGGCGGTTGCCTGTTCGCATCAGGACCAGAATTTCTGCGATCTCGACGGATCGGTCAAGTCGATTCCGTTCACCAGTCGAACGAATGCGTGCGCCCAAGCCATCCGTACCGGCAAGTCATCGACATCGCGCTCGCTTGTGGCGGTGTTTTCGCCCGCGTTCAGCGAGGACGCCGTTCGTGAGCATCAACAAAAAAACGTCATCAAGGCCGCGTTGATCTTCCCAATGCGTACGGAAACCGGACCGATCGGCGTTCTCGTTATCGGGCTCAATCGGCCGCATCGCGAACTCACACGGTTCGAGAAGGAAACGCTGGAAGGGGTGCTTCGTCTGATCACGATCGCCATTCAGAAGGCTCAGATTTACACCTCCTTGCGCCAGACGACCCAGCAGCTGGCCAATGCGAACAAAAAACTAAAGTCACTCGACGCTTTGAAAACCGAATTTTTGTCGATCGCGAGCCATCAGCTGCGCACGCCGCTCGCCGTCATGAAGGGGTACATCGCCATGTTCAACGAGGGGATGCTTGGCAAGGTGGCGGCCAAGCAGCAGGTCGCGCTTGGCAAGGTTGCGGTGGCCAACGATCAGCTCATTGCTCTGGTCAATCACCTGCTCGACGTGTCCCGCATCGAGTCCGGACGCTTGACCGTTCGCATCGACACGGTCGACATGACAAGGGTGACGACGGAGGTGACGGAGTTCCTGCGTCCTCGCGCGGAGGAGCAGAAGCTGCATATCGACACGGCGATCGGCAAAAATTTGTTCGTCCAGGCGGATCCGGAAAAGCTTCGCGAGATCGTCATCAACTTTGCCGACAACGCGATCAAGTATACGCCGAAGGGATCGGTACGTGTGACGCTCGCTGCGGAACCGGAAGGTGTTCATCTGTCAGTGAAAGATTCGGGATACGGTCTTACGAAGGAAGATCTGCATCGACTGTTTGAAAAGTTTTCGCGCGGAAGCGCATCCAAAGAGGTCGCGAACTCCACCGGGCTCGGCCTGTATGTATGTCGCCGATTGGCTGAGGCGATGAACGGTCGCGTGTGGGCGGAGAGCGAAGGACAAGGGAAGGGGTCCACCTTCCATTTGGTTCTGCCCGCGGCTAAACCTCCATCAACGAAGGGACGATCCAAAACGCGAAGATGAACAGGCTGTGCGTCAGCCTGTTTTTTTGTCGTTGACATCCCGGGAGACGGCCGATACAATCCCACCGATCTTGAAACCCTGATTTCTCGACTATGTCCATGTTTAACCGCAACGACCAGGGGGAGGCGCAGGCGCCGCATCACGCCAACGAGACGATTATCGCGCAGGGGGTGAAAGTGGAGGGTGATTTCGTGAGCGAAGGGGACGTGGTGATCGACGGGGAGGTGACCGGCAACGTGCGAACCGCGCAGCATCTGCGGATCGGCGCATCCGCCCGGATCAACGCCGACGTCGCGGCTCAGGCGGCCATCATCGCCGGCGAGGTGCGCGGCAATCTTGTGATCGCGGAATCTCTCGAACTGTTGGACAGCTCGGTCGTGCATGGCGACATCGAGGCGCGCGTGCTGTCGGTCGCGCCGGGCGCGCGCGTGAACGGCCGGTTGACCATGGATGCTGATCAGGAAGAGAAGCGCGGGAAATCAAAGAAGGATACGGAGCCGGAGGAGGCCGCGGCATAGCTATGCGTCCGTCCTCGACCCCATCCTCGCGCCAGGCCGCGCCGTCGTACGTCTATGTGTACGACGAGTTTATTCAGGACCGCCGGTACGAGAAAGAGGTCTTGAAAATCGAAAACCGGCTCACGGACTTGGGGCTCGCGGGAAAAATCGCGCGCATCGGGTTGTTCAAGCGCGCGGACGATCTGATTCGCGAAGAGGTGCAGCGCGGATTGAAAACCGTCGTCGTTGTTGGGAATGACGCGACGGTGCGCAAGGTGCTCGATGTCGTTGCGGACGAAGGGGTCGTGTTCGGCATCATCCCGCTCGGTCCGGACAATACGCTCGCACAGCTGCTCGGCATTCCGGAAGGGGTCGCGGCCTGCGACGTTCTTTCGGCGCGCATCGTCGAGACGATCGATTGCGGCGTGGTCAACGGCAAGCGATTTGTGAGCGGTCTCTCGATCGCGACGGCGGACGCTGAAATAACGTGCGAGGGCCACTATCGAGTGACGCCGCAGGGGAAAGGCTCGATCGACGTCATGAACCTCTCTTCTGCGTCGCTGACGGATCCGCGCGACGGGCGGCTCGAAACGGTGATTCGTTCAACGCACCGGACCGGCCGTTGGCTGTTCGGTCGGGAGCGCCAGGGCCAGACCACGCTACCGCTCCGATCCCTCGCCATTCGCAGCGTGCATGCGCTCGTGGCGCTCGCGGACGGGGTTGCGCTCGAGAGCAATCGTTTTGACATCTCGGTCGAGCCGATGGCGTTGCGCGTTATCACGGGGAAGGCACGGCAGTTTTAGTCGTGATACAATCCAGGAACTATGTCCTGGTTTCTCATCGCGCTCATCACCCCGATCACGCATGCCGCGGCGAATCACATCGACAAGCACATTCTTTCGAGATATTTGAAGGGAGGCCAGATCGGGTCTCTCGTTTTATTTTCCGCGTTCTTTGGGATCGTGTTCCTGCCATTCATCGGTTGGTTCCATCCCGAAGCGTTCGCCGTCGGACCGCGCGACATCGCGCTCCTGCTCGTGAACGGCGCGTTCAGCGTGCTCGCGCTTCTTTTTTACTTCAAAGCGCTCGATCGGGATGAGGCGTCCTACGTCGTTCCCTTGTTCCAAATGGTCCCGGTCATGAGCTTCGTTCTCGGCTATGTTATCCTCGGCGAGTCTCTTACCGCGCAGAACGCCGCCGCCTCCTTACTGATCGTGAGCGGTTCGATCGTGCTCGCGATTGAAATGGGCAAAGGGAAATGGCACATGAAACGTGAGGTGCTCCTGTTCATGGTTCTGTCGTCGCTGTGCATCACACTGAACGGAATTTTGTTCAAATTCGTTACCGGGAACGTACAAGCGTTCTGGCCCTCCCTGTTTTGGGATTTCGCGGGCAAGGTCGTATTCGGTGCAATCCTCTTTTTCTTCCTCACAAACTATCGCAGAGCGTTTTTCTCCTTCCTGCGCGAAAATAAAACCTCCATGCTCGCCCTGGTTGCTGTAAACGAGCTCATTTTCCTGATCGGCGAGGGCGCGCTTGCCTTCGCGGTGCTCCTCGCCCCGGTCGCGCTCGTGCAGGTGGTCAGCGGATTCCAGCCTGCGTTCGTGTTCGTGTACGGCGTTCTACTGACAAGATTCTTTCCGCAATTCGGCGTCGAATCCATGACGAAGCGTCATCTGCTCCAAAAGGGGATCGGCATCGCCGTGATCATCCTCGGAACCGCCCTTCTTCGTTGAAAACAAAAAACCTCCGGTTTGATCCGAAGGTTTTTTGGTGCGGACGGAGGGACTCGAACCCTCAAGCCCTTGCGAGCGCTAGCCCCTCAAGCTAGTGCGTATACCAATTCCGCCACGTCCGCTCGTTGAAACCTCCTAAAATGGCGATCTTTGCGTTCACGACTGTGCTCCTACTGGGCATGTCGGTTCGGCTTTTCCGAACATCGCCATGCCCGTCTCGGCGGTTCGAAGCCAAGCAGTTGGCTTCTCACTCCGCCTCGACCGCTCACCGTACTCGGAGTACGGCTCGCTGCGGTGCTTCGTCGTTCACGCAAATCTCATCCATTTTAGGAAGTTTCAACTGTGGCGGAGAGCATAACGTAGGTCATCTGTTTTGGCAAGAAGACTGGGCAACGGCTGGATTTTTCACGCCGAGTTCGCTAGCATATCCCGCACGGGCGGTTAGCTCAGTTGGTTAGAGCGACTCGTTTACACCGAGTAGGTCGGGGGTTCGAGCCCCTCACCGCCC
>CAZOPY010000026.1:0-12100 GCA_964581945.1 uncultured Gammaproteobacteria bacterium
GTCGATCTCGAAGGACAGATCGTATCCCTCGGCGTCGTCGGTCGCCGGATCGTCCGGGCCGAAGACGCAGCGGAGTTCGGTGGTCGGCGGCACGGGCAGGTCGAACCCGTCCGTTCCGTCGGTCTCGTCCATCGCGCATTCGCTCGCGGACGAGGAATCAGCCCCGCTCGCGTAGAACGAGGGGTCGTCGAAATCCGGAGGACGGAAGCAGCCGATCAGGAACGCACAGGCGAACACAGGCAGACGCGACATCTCGCACCTCGCGGACAAAAAACACCGCTCGGGATTGAGGGGTGTTCGGATTCTCTTGAGTTGGGACCTCTTTAGCGTGGCATGCTTGGACCGAAATGTCAACGGCTCCCCTGTGCACAAATCGGTTTTGTCTTTTATCTCGGTCATGTTACAAGTGGGTTTGGCGGGCATCCTCGAGCCTTGCCATGGCAGCGGGCGCAGTTCACCATTTACCCCGGCCAAGGAACCTGGTCACGAACGAAATCAAACGCCCTAGGGAGCGCTGACAACACCCGCGACCCGAAACGACACTCAAGTCGTCGGCACGGGAATGGGTGCGTCCATGGTTGCCATGAATGCGTTCGAGGGCTATCTCTGCGGGTTCGGTGGCTGTTCGGCTCCGGTGGCTCCGATCCCGATGTCCTTCGGGTTCGGCGGCTGCTCCGCGCCCGTGGCGCCGGTGCCGGTCCTCCTGCCGTCGGCCAACTCGTCCTTCGGGACGGGCCAGGTCCCCGGTCGGGTGATCGACGTCGACGCCCCCGCGCCGGCCAACAACAACCGCGCCTGGCAGCGGTAGGTCTGCCTGCTGGCACGTGTCCACTCGGCTTCGGTCATGCGGACACGTCCAGCAAACCTTTTTACGAAAAAGCGCCCCACATGCGAGGCGCCCTCTCTCCCCTCGGTCCAAGACCGAGGTTTTCTTATCCAATGCGATCTTTTCCCATCCACGGCCGCAGGATGTCCGGCACAACGACGGTCCCGTCTTCCTGCTGGTAGTTCTCGAGAATGGCGATGAGTGTGCGGCCGATCGCGAACGCGGTTCCGTTGAGCGCATGGCACAGCTCGTTTTTCCCTTCGCGCGTTTTGTAGCGGATTTTGAGGCGGCGCGTCTGATAGTCGGTGGTGTTCGAGGTCGAATGCGTTTCGCGGTACACGTTTTGGCTCGGCATCCACGTTTCGATGTCGTAGGTGCGCGCGGACGGCCGGCCGATGTCGCCGGAGCACAGGCGTAGGACGCGGTAGGGAAGCTTGAGTCCTTGCATCAGGCGTTCCTCGAGCGAAAGCAGAAGTTCATGCTCCTCGTCCGAGCGGTCCGGTTCCGTGAAGCTGAACATCTCGATTTTATCGAACTGGTGCATGCGCAGGATCCCGCGCACGTCTTTGCCGTGGCTCCCGGCCTCGCGTCGATAGCAGGGAGAGAACCCGACATAACGCAGCGGGAGCGCCTCGAGCGGCAGGATTTCGTCCCCATGCATCGGGCCGATCGCCTGTTCGGACGTGCCGATCAACACCGCGTCATCATTTTTGAGGTGATAGATTTCCTCCTCGCCGCCGTGTTCGAGGTACCCCATCCCGGCCATCGCCGCGGTCGAGATGATGTGCGGCGGGATGACGGGCGTGAATTTTTCCGGGACGAGCACGGAAAGCGCGTACTGCACGAGCGCGAATTCCATGAGTACGAGGTCGCCTTTTAGATAGGTGAACCGGCTCCCCGAAACTTTGCTCGCGCGTTCGACGTCGATGAATCCGAGTCGTTCGCCGATTTGCAGATGATCCTGCGCGGGGAAGGTGAAGCTCGGGACATCATTCACGATGCGCAGCACCTCGTTCTCGCTCGAGTCCTTGCCGGTCTTCACGTCCTCGCGCAGAATGTTCGGATATTTGCAGAGCTCGATTTCGAGCTGGGATTCGACATCCGCAAGGCGGCTCTCGGCGTCGCGCACATCTTCCTTGAGTTTGCGTCCCTCGTTCACGAGGTCTTCACGCGAGGCGGCGTCGGCCTTGCGGACGGCTTCGGCATTGTCGCGAATGCGGCGACGCAGCTCTTCCATGGTTTGGAGCGCCTTGTTGCGGTCCTCGGAAAGGCCCTTCACGATTCCAACATCAATGTTCGCGCCGCGTCGGCGGTTGTTTTCTTCCACGACCGGGATGTTTTGAAGCAGATGTTTGATGTCGAGCATAACGCCTTCATGGTGCCTGAAAGGGGGAAGAGCGTCCAGAAGTGTGGATAACCGTGCGGTTTCGAGCGATGCGCCCGGTGAGCTTTGGCTCAGAATCCGCGTGTTTTCAAAATGTTATCCTCACCCATTTTGTCATGATTTTTTGACGGGCGGTTTGAGCTTATTTCGACCGGTTCTTTTTTTGAAATGTTTGATCAACATAACAATATTTTTGGCTTATTTTAGCCATAAAATGCTTGACAATCCGGTCATTTTGCGTTTTGCTGGATATAGATGGTCGACGTCGGCATGGACCCGGCCATTCGCCGCCGCGGGAGGGGACGCTCGCGGCGAACATCCGTCGGAAGTGCCAGCTGCAAGGTTTGAGACCTGAGGGCGCTGTAAAGCACGGGAGATGCCAGAGGGAACCGGCCAAGCGGGCCCTGCAAGAGCGGGGTTGAGCACCGACAACATCAGGATGTGTGTCTCAGCGGCCAGGGCATTGGGGTGTGCTGGCCGCCGGGACGCTGGTCGAGGATAGCGATGAACAGCGCTCGAGAGGCGCGCGAGTACTACCGCGCCCCTCGAGGCGGTTGACCGCTGTGGCAACAACCTCGTTCCATCCAAACAACCGAGTCCGATCATGGAAAGCGACGCGTTTGTCCTTGTCGCGATGCTCGCGACCCCGTTCCCCATGCTGTTCTTCACCGTGGGATGCGCTCGGCTCGCGCCGGTCAGCCCGGATTTCGTCGCCGAAGCCTCGGCCGACGAACCGGACGAAGCCGGTGTCGGCGGGGTCGACGGCACGGTGCTGCAGCTCCCCTGGCCGATGACCCTCGCGCGCCTGTGCACGCAGGGGGCGTACGGCACGTGGAGCCACTCGTACCCGTCCACGCTTCACGACCTCGACTTCGACACGAGCAACACCGAAGACGAGGAGGTGTACGCGCCGGTCGCCGGGATCGCGCGCGTGCACACGGAGTCCGCGACCGCGAACTTCGGCTACCACGTGAACATCGATCTCGGCGACGGGACGTACGCCGTGCTCGGTCACCTGAAGGACATCTTCGTCTTCGATGGCGAAGAGGTCGCGGCCGGGGAGTTCATCGGCCACGAAGGGTGCACCGGGGCGTGCACGGGCGACCATATCCATCTCGGCCTGCACCGCGGCGACGCCGCGCAGATGGCCGAGTTCGGCGAGTCGATCCCGGCGAGCTACTTCGCCGGCGACGACACGGCCGCGGGGGAGGGCGAGGACATCTTCGGCGACGACTTCATCTGCGGCATTGCCAGCAATGGAGATCCCGAGGACGGCCACTGGTACCGCTCCGCGCTGCCGGTCCCGCTCGCGCATCCGAACGGGACGCTCGTGCAGGTCCCCGGCGACGCGAAGGTGTACCGCCTGGACGACGGCGCCCTGCGCTGGATCGTCGACGAAACGGTGTTCACCTCCTACGGCTACCGCTTCAGCGACGTCGTCCTGATCGCGGACGAGGAAGGCAACTGCTATGAGGCCGGGTCGTCGATCGACGAGCTCGGACTCGTGGACGCGGCGTACGACCCGAGCGGTCAGCTCTGGCTCGTGGTCGCGCCCGAGGATCGCCCGGACCGCTACCGCATCGAGGTGCTCCATGCGGGGTGGATGGGGGTCCTCGCCTCATGGGGTCTCAGCTACAGCGAGGACTATCCGCCGCCGACCGTCGCGAGCGACAATCCGTACCTCGTCGACTGGCCGATCGCCGCGGGTCACGCGCCGTTTCGCGACGGGGCGCTCGTGAAGGAAGCGACGACGAGCGACGTGTACGTGATCGCGGATGGCGTGGCCATGCCGATCAAGGACTGGGACACGCTGCTTCTCGCCGGCTTCTATGGCAGGAACATCCAGACCGTGGCCGACGGCCAGGTCGCGGAGGTTCAGGGCGAGGTCGGCGACTGCGCGAACGACGATCGCTGCTTCGACCAGGAGTCGGTCACCACCTGCGCGAGCGAATAGCAGGTCAAGCCGGCTCGATCCACGCGGGAGATCTAACGCGCGGCTCGAGGCGATTGACCATGCCGGTCCGTTTCCTCAAACGACCTTCCGACAAGCGAGACGTCCATGCGTACCTTGATCGTGATTCTGATCCTGCTGCTCATCCCGAACGTGGCCGCCTGCAGCGAATACAAGCTGCGTCCGGTGACCGACACCGGCACGACGGCGTCCGACGACCTGTCGACCGAGGCGCCGACCGACGCCCCGGGCAAGCCCGACCTCGGCGACTCGTCCAGCGAGGACACGCCGGACTCGAGCGTGCCCGCCTCGGACGAGCCGCGCACGCTCACGATCACCTGGACCTCGCCGTTCGACGTCGAAGAGCCGTCGATCGCGATGTCCGGCGAGTACGTGATGGCCGACGGCAGCTGGGGGTTCACCTGGCGCGACATGGCCTCGACGGCGAACGAGCCGTCGGTCACGTACCGCGTGACCGGCGTCGATCGCGGGGACGCGCTCCGCTTCTCGGTCGAGTACGTGGACGCGCAGGGCAACGTGAGCTGGGGGTGCATCGCGCCCTATCCGCCGGGGACCCTGCAGGGAACCCCGACCGCGGACGTCGACGGCGCGCCCATCCCGGTCTCGACCGCCGACGACCCGGAGAGCAACGGCTGCGACCTCAAGGTCGTGGTTCCGTAACACAACACCCGTTTCTTCCCTCCGATCGCATCTGATCGGAGGTTTTTCCCTACCGAAGGCGAATTACCCACACCCAAACCCCGCACAATTGTGCGATTTTTGTGCTATACTGACGATAACCTATGGAGCGGTTTACGACGCGAATTTTGGCGTGGGTTTTGCGCTCAACGCAGCGTCACCCGAGGCGGTGGGGAGTCGCCCTCATGACCTCGTTTTTCGCGATGCGTTTGTTCGGACCGCGCGTTGTCATGGCCGCGGACTCAGTCACGAACGCCGCGGAGAGCGCCGGCAACCTGCTCGCGAACCTGATCGCCTACATCGTCACCATCGTGGTCGGCGGGGTCGGTCAGGTGGTCGTGCTGCTCATCGACGTCGCGGTCATCCCGCTCATGCAGTACAACGCGTATTCGACCTCGCAGGTGATCGGCACCGGCTGGGCCGTGGTGCGCGACTCGGTCAACATGTTTTTCGTGATCATCCTCATCATCATCGCGATGGGGACGATTTTCGGGATCTCGCGGTTTCAATGGCGCCAGCAGGTCCCGCGCCTGCTCATCCTCGCGATCGTCATCAACTTCAGCCGTCTCCTGTGCGGGCTCATGATCGATTTCAGCCAGGTGATCATGCTTACCTTCGTGAACGCGTTGAAAGACATCGCCGGCGGCAACTTCATCGAGATGCTCGGGGTCAGAAGTATTTTCAATTTCAATAGTCTTTCGGCGGTCGTGAACGAGTCTGGATTGCAGGCGGCGGATATTTTGATGGCATCCGGCGCGGCGCTGTTCATGATGCTCACGATTTTGGTGGCGCTCCTCATGCTCGTGATCGTGCTTGCGTACCGCATCGCGATGATCTGGATGTTGGTCGTCATGGCCCCGCTCGCTTGGTTTACGAAGGGAACCGAAGGGGTGATCCAAGGGGTCTCGGGCGCGTACGCCAACTGGTGGAAGCGCTGGATTTGCGCCATGGCCAGCGGGCCGGTGCTCACCTTTTTCCTGTGGCTCGGTCTTGCGGTTGCCGGGTCCGGCAGCCTGTCCGCCGAATTTACGACTACCAATAACGCCCAGGCTGGCGAGCTCGACACCGGCAGCATGATCGAAGCGCTGACCCCGGCGCGGTTTGTGAGCTTCCTCATGGGCATGGTGATTCTGTTCCAGGGGTTTGATCAGGCGCAGCAGATCTGTTCGGGTGAAGCGATCGGCGCCGTGGTCAAAGGAGGCAAGGAGCGCGCCAAAGCCGTGGCGCAAGCCCCGGTCGCACTCGCCGGCTACGTGGCGACCGGCGCCGCTCGGCAGGCGCAGCGCGGCGCCGTGGCCGCCGGCCAGTTTGCATATCGCGAAACCGCCGGTCGCGCGACCGAGCGTTTGAAGGGCGCGACCGCGAGCACGCTGCAGGGGATCGCGAGGTCTGGTCAGCTCGAGAAATTGCCGTTCGGCGCCGGCGCGAAAGCCGCCTTGCTCAAAACGGCCGGTGGATTGCAGGCGCAGAAAGCGGCCTCGGCTGAATTGGCGGCCAAGGATTACACCAACCTCAAAGCCGGCGATCAGCTCGACATTGCCAAAGCCTCGCTCGCAAGCGGTCTTGTTTCCAATCAGGAACGCGGCGTCGGACTCATGCGCAACATTTTGACCAACGATGCGCTGCGCAAGCAGATCGATCCGGAAGAATTGAAGTCGCTGTGGAAACAGTACGGGAACGGCATCGACAAGCAGTTCGAGGGCGATCCGGCCTGGGTCAAACAGAAAGAAGATCTGTTCAAGAAGCAGCCGGCGATGTTCGGCAAGGCCGCGCTCGACAAGATCAAAGAGCGCGAGGATCTCATCGGCGTGGACAAGGGCCAGTGGAAGGATGCCGATTTCTTGAAACGCGTCGACGACATGGGCGTGTTCCGCGACCAGTACGGTCAGACCGTAAAGACAAAGGGAGCGGACGGGAAGGAGCACGACATGTCCTTTTCCGAGGCGATCAAGGACGGTCGCATGGGCCAGCGCATCCAAGGGTTCTACACCGACGGCGTCGAAGAGCTGCGCAAAAAGAACCAGGAACAATTCTCCGCGGATTCGCTCGCCAAGATGTCCAAGGACAACGTGGCGAACATCGACGTGTCCAAGCTGAAGGCGGACGTCGATCCGACCCGGAACCAAGTTACAACCGAGGTGATCGCGAAGATCGTCAAGGACGGAACAGACAAGCAGGCCACGGATCTTGCGAACAACGTCGACGTGAAGTCGCGCATGGAGAATGCGGCCGAACGGCTCAATGTGAAGAATGCCGGGCTCGACGCGGCCAAAGACGAAAAGGAACGCGGTGCCTTCCGCGAACGGTTGATGACGGTCACGGGGAATATGAACGAAGCGTTCGACTTTGACGAAAAGTTAGGATACTTCGTCGATAACAGAACTGTCTCCCCAGGTGGAGAAAAGGCCTATAACAAGGACTATAACGAGGAAGCGGAAAAGGACTTCAAGGCCGCGGTTTCAACGAGCGACAAGCTGCTCGCCGAAGCGACCAAGAATCCGAAGAGCAAGATCGCAGGGATCGCCGCGTCCGCGATGACCCCGGACAGCCTGAAGCGCATGCTGCGCAAGTATCAGGACATGACGCAGAAGATTTCGACAGGCGCGCCCGATGCGCCGAAGGAATCGGAAGCGGACGAGGTGGGCAAACAGCTCGAGAACGCCATCAACGCTGCGGCGGAACGGTTGGGTGAAATCTACGGTGAAAACGGCAGCAAGATCCCGCCGGGATTGCGCCAAGAGGTTAACCGTCTGGAAACGATCACCAAGTCCGGCGGCGTTGTGAGCAGCGTCAAAGACAGCTTTGTGCAATCGCAGGCGCGGTTCAAACAGGGACAGGTGGACTCGAGCGCGTCGGAAGCTCGCCGAACGATGGCTCCGGAAGAACGGGCTCGACGATTGAGAGGTCTTGAAAAGAAATTGCAAATCATGGAGCAGCAACTGGGCCGTCCGGCGACAAAACAGGATCCGGAATTCTCGGCGATAGACAACTTACGCCAGGAAATCGATCAACTTCGTTCAGGAACATAGCGTGTGACCATTCGCCAGTTAAGCGACCTGCCGGACGAGGTGCGAGACTTTCTTCTCGACTCGTCCGGCACGGACGCCTACAACGCGTTCATCCAAACGTACGGTTTGTCCAAAGATGCCTTTGGGACGCTGTTCGAACTGGTTCAGCAACTGACGCTCGGTTGGTATCCGCTGGAAAAACTTCCCGAGATTCTGGCCGCAGAATTCGACGTGGATCAAACCGTCTCGACCAAAATGGCGATCGATCTGGCAGGCTCGCGCTTGTTGCCGATTTCGGCGATCATCGGGGATGTCGCAGGGCAGATCACCAAATGGGGCGGGGACCTCAAAAAGTTCGAAGCGGTGCCAAAGGTGGACATCCAGCAGTTCAGCGCGGAGCAGTTTGTAAAAGACACGCTTGCGCAACTTGCGGTGAAGATGCCGAATGCCAATCTGCAAAGCCGGCTCGAGTTTATTCTGACCGCGTTCGCCAAAGGGGTGCGCGATGAGAACGAGACCAAGGCGGTTCTCTTGCGTTCGCCAAAGGTTGGCGGGATTGAGTTTACGCCCGAGGCGGCGGACAAGCTGATGGCGTCGTTCATTGAGAAGATGAAATTTGCCAAGGTGGACTTCGCAATCCGGACCTCGGAGCGGAGTCAACCGTCAACGGTCAACCGTCCCGCTGCTTCGGTCGCGCAGGCGGCGAAGCCGACGGTCGGCGCGCCGACTCCGCCGGACGGCGAGCACGAGGACGATGCGCAAGCGGCGGCCAAAGCCGCGACGCGTTCCATCGGCCACGACACGTTCAATAAAAAAGACGAAGAAGAAATCAAACGCGCCGCGTCGATCCTGAAACAGGACGTCGCGTCCGAGCCGGCGATGACCGTCATGGACGACGCGATCAAACACATCCTCGATGAGTCAAAATTGGCGTTCAAGGACGAAGACACGCGCAAACGGTTCGTCGAAATCGCGACCGCACGGTTGAAGGACATTCGCGACGCGTACGAGACACGCACCCGGCTTGAGGACACGGTCGAGAAGGGCGGACTCGGTCTCGCGGGCGCTGAACTGGTGCGCGTCGATCAGATCATCGAACACGTGTTTGATGAATGGAAAAAGGTTTCCAAGAAAAAAGAGGAACAGGTGCGCCAACAGGCGGCCGCGGAAAAGCAACGGACGGTCGTGCCGCCCCCGGCGCCGCCCGCACCCGCGACGGCGTCTCCCGCGCCGACGCCCGCAAAACAATCAGCCGCACCCGCACCAACCGCGCCAACAAAACCGCCCGCTCCCAAACCGATCACCCCGCGGCTTTCAACAGCAAGCGTTCCTCCATCACCGGGCAAACCGAAAATGGAGGACGTAAAATTCGTCCGCAAGCTGTCCGGTCCCGTGGAGGAGCTGCAAACCATGTCGCTTCTCGACTTCCGTCGGCTGTCGAAAGATCCGCGCGAAGCGGCGGAAAAACTGAAAGGGAAGATCGATCTCCTGGAAGGGCAGGGATACGACAAAAAGATCGCCGGCATCAAGGCCTGGCGCGAATCGCCGCTCAACCGCCAATACCTGGCGCTCTCCGGCCAAGCGATGCTCTCCGGCCGTTCCATGCAGGATCTGGCGGACGAGGCGCGACGCAGGAGTGAGGAGGCGCTCACAAACGACGAGCTCTCCGCCATTTTGACGCTCAACAGCGAGCTGCGTTTCTGATAGAATACGGATATGCCCGATCAGTACACCGTGCCCCAATTCATCGACGTGGAGGACAAGATCCTCGGGCCGCTGTCCGCGCGGCAGTTCATTATTTTGCTGTTCGGGTTCCTGCTCGACGCCCTCTTGTACAAGCTGATCGCCTCGCTCATCTGGTACCTCATCGTCGCGATCCCGATTATCCTTGTGTGCGGGATTCTCGCGCTCGTGAAGGTGAACGGCGTGCCGTTCCACTACTTTCTCCTGAACCTGGCGCAAACGTTCCGGCGGCCGGGGCTCCGGGTCTGGGACAAGTCGCTCACCGACGCGGAAGTGCGCGCGCTCATGAAGATCGAAACGCCGCCTCCGACCCCGGTCACCCCGCGCAAGACGCGCGCGGCGGCCTCGCGCCTGCAGGAGCTCACCCTCGTGGTCAACACCGGCGGCGTCTATAATCCGGAAGAGGAATAAGTATGGCGACCGCGAATAAAATGGCGAAACCCAAACCCGGACCTGCCACGCAGCGGTATCTTGATATCGCCGAAATCCGCGACGACGTGGTGATCATGAAGGACGGGACGCTGCGCGCGGTCATCATGGTGGCCAGCATTAACTTCGCCCTGAAGTCCGTCGACGAACAGGAAGCGATCGTCCAGGCGTACACCTCGTTTTTGAACGGACTGGAATATCCGATCCAGGTGGTGATCCAGTCGCGTAAGATGAACATCGAGTCGTACATGACTTCGCTCCAAGAGCAGCAGAAAAAAACGAGCAACGACCTGCTGCGCGCGCAGATCGCGGACTACCGCAATTTCGTGCAGGAGCTGGTCACGCTCGGCGAGATCATGCAGAAGAAATTTTACGTGGTCGTGCCATACAACCCGCTCGGCAACAAGCAGAAGAATTTTTTCACGCGCTTTTCGGAAGCGATTTCTCCGGCGCTCGGGATCAAATTGAAAGAGAAGACGTTCCAGGGCTACCGGGAAGAGGTCATGAAGCGGGCCGAGACCGTCATCGGCCAACTGAACAGCATGAGCGTGTCCGGCGTCCCGCTCGATACGCAGAGTTTGATTGAGCTGTATTACACGAGTTACAACCCGGATCTGTTCGACTCGGAAAAAATGGGTGATCTGGGGAAAATTCGTTATGAGGAACAGGGGTAGCTATGGCACTCGAGATTGGAAAATTGGGAAAGGTCACCTCCGCGGCGCCGCCGGAACAGCCGAAGGAGCTGAAGGTGGAACAGCGCAAAGCCGCGGAAGAGCGCGTCGCGCTTGAGGAGGAGCGGATTTATCGCCGGGGCGTTGTCACGGTCCGCGACATCATCTCGCCGGCGTCGTTCGAGACGCGGCCAACCTATTTGATTCTGGCCGGCGTGCACGTCCGGACGATTTTCATCATCACCTACCCGCGTTACATCGCGCTCGGCTGGTCCGCGCCGCTCATCAACCTGAACAAGACGTTCGACATCGCGATGTTTTTCTATCCCGTGAAGGCCGGGGTGATTCTGAAACAGTTGCAGAAGCGCGTCGGGTTTCTGGAAGCCGGGCTCATGACGGACGCGGAGAAGGGCAAGCCGCGCGACCCGCTGCGCGAAACGGCGCTGCGCGACATCGAACAGCTGCGCGATTCCCTCACGCAGGGGACGGAACATTTTTTCCAGTTCGCGTTTTACATTACGCTGTACGCCAAGAACCTCGAGGAGCTCGACAAGCGGACCGACGAAATCGAGTCGCTGCTCGGGAGCAAACTCATCTATTCCAAAAAGGGGTACTACCAAAGCGAACAGGGATTCAACTCGACGCTGCCGGTCGGCAACGACGAGCTCATGATCACTTACAACATGAACACGTCGCCGATCGCGGCGTCGTTCCCGTTCATCTCCTCGGACCTGACCAGCAACAACGGGATTCTGTACGGCGTGAATCGCCACAACAACTCGCTCATTCTGTTCGATCGTTTTTCGCTGCAGAACGCCAACTCGGTCGTGTTCGCGACCTCCGGCGCCGGGAAATCCTATGCGGTCAAACTCGAGGTGCTGCGTAGCCTCATGCTCGGGGTCGACGTCATCATCATCGACCCGGAAATGGAATACAAGCATCTCTCCGACGCGGTCGGGGGGACGTACGTCAACGTGTCGCTCGCGTCGCAGGCCAAGGTGAACCCGTTTGATCTGCCGCGACCCAAAGGCGAAGAGGTGCGCGTCGAGGACATCATCCGAAGCGCGGTGATCACCTTGAAGGGGCTCTTGCGCATCATGATCGGCAAGCCGATCGGGGAAGCGGGGGTGGTCGGGTTCACGCCGGAGGAAGATTCGATTCTCGATCGCGCGCTTATTGAAACCTACGCCAAGAAAGACATCACAGGGGACACGATCGACCTGTCGACCGTGGAATCTCCGGTGCTCGACGATTTTCAGGATGTCCTTGAAGGGATGGAAGGGTCGGACGATCTGGTGGCGCGGCTGCGCAAGTTCACCGAAGGGACGTTCGCCGGCATTTTGAACTCGCCGACCACGGTCGAGATGAACAACCAGCGCGTGATTTTTT
>CAZOPY010000027.1:0-10884 GCA_964581945.1 uncultured Gammaproteobacteria bacterium
GATCAAAAACGCGACCAACGGCTCCAAAAAAATCGCGAGCGTTGAGTAGATGAGCAGCCCCATCATGAACGCGATGATCGGCGCGACAAACGCGCGTTTGCGCAAAAAATACATGAGCACGAGCGCGGCCACGACGGTCAACAGAAGCGCCGGCGCATCGCGAAAGAGATTTGCCTGCGTTTGCACGGGCGCGCTCGCAACCACCGAGGAATGCGGGAGCGGCAACGTAAAAAAAAGAATCCCGACAAGCCAAAGGAGAAACGTGATCTGCCCGAGGGTGCGAAACCCTTGCGAGCGTTCCGTCGGGTGAGCAGACAGAGCCTGTTTGGATTCCATACATGCCCAGTGTATCGTGGATTGACACGAGCGACAAAATCACGTATCATTTTCCGTCTGCCCTGGTAGTTTCAGCCGAAGGCTGATCAGCCTCTGGCTGACAATGGATACCCGCCCGAACGACTGAACGCATGTGCTCCCGTAGTTCAATGGATAGAACACCGGACTTCTAAGCCGGCTACGTAGGTTCGATTCCTACCGGGAGTACCAACATTCAGTCGTTCAGTCGGGCGGGGAACTCCGGACTTCTAAGCCGGCTACGTAGGTTCGATTCCTACCCGGGGCACCACGAAGCACCGTCCAATGAGACGGTGTTTTTTGTTGGAAAAAGAAAACCGGCCGCGGGTGCGGACGGGACGTTGGTTCAGGCCTCGTAGGCGATCGCCGAGCCGGGGTTCGCGATCTGCGCGAGGGGCTCGGCGGTGCGCTCGCGGCTTGCTTCTTCGTCCGCGGCGCGGCACTGAGCGATCACCCCGATGATCGCGAGCTTGCGCATGAACTGGAGCGTCTGTTCGGGGAGCACGGTCGTCGGATCCCGGATCGGCTTCCGATGTTCGTCGTCGAAGAACCGGAAGAGGGGTTCTTCCTGCCCGTCGAACGGGTCGCTCATCTCGATCTCGACCCCGAAGACCTTCCGCCCTTCGAGCTGGAACAGATTCCGATTGCGCTCGAGGAGCTTCATGACGTCCGGGGTCGCCGGATCCGCGAAGAACCCGATAGGGGCATCGGCATGCGCACGCCGCATGCCGAGCACGAACGCGAACCGTCGGTGACCACGCATTGGGGATCCTCCTGTTTCCGACCGCGAACACTATCACTGCGGAGCGTCGGCGTCAAGGGTGGTAATTTAAGCTTAATTGTTTGAAAAAAACTATGCTATATTTAGCCAAAATTTTTGTTGTCGGAGCTTGACAAAACACGAAAAATTTGGTATAGTGTCCCTATCAAAAATGATCTTGGATTGGGAAGCGAAGCCCGATCCGAACAATCGTTTTTGAGGAGAGAGGCATGCCGACCTGTTTTATTGCCTCTACGAGGAAAGACGGTCGGTTTTCGTTTGTCAGGTGTCGCGATTTGAGGCTAGAAATGGCCAAAAATCGCGGAATCCGACATTCGTCATCCATCCGGGGCGTCCGCACCCCATCCACATCGAGGTTCATTTCACATGGAAGCAGCATTCACTCACTCCACCGCTCCTGTCGCCTTCACCCTCGGACGGACGGGTCTCATCCCGACCACCGAGCTGAAGAACGCCCGGAAGTGGTGGGCCGAGCAGCGGGGGATCGACCTCCGCGCGGGGCGCGTCGACTGGGAGCTCGAGGACAACCACCTGATCCTGAGCAGCTGGCTCATCCAGCTCGAGCGCTCGCGCGTCGAGGAGGCCCAGAAGGCCGCCGAGGCCTTGGCCGCGGCCGAGCTCGCCGCCGTCGAGGCCCAGCGCGCCGAGACCGAGCGTCTCGCCGCGGTGCAGCCCGAGCCCGTCGTCGCGAAGCCCGCCGTGCCGGTCCGCAAGATCGATCCGAGCCTCCCGCTCGGCGTCGTCTCGCTGCCGTCGGCGGCCGTCGAGACCATCAAGTGCAAGTGCGGGGCCACCACCCTGCACGAGCGCGCGATGGTGCCGTCGAGCGAGGCGTTCAACGCCAAGCCGACGGTCGAGGACATCCTCGCGAAGGCCTGCTGCAAGCGGTGCTCGGGTCCGGGCTACGCCCCGCTCACGAAGGCGCTCTCGATCACGCGCCAGCGCATCGCGCGCGAGGAGCAGGAGGCGAAGAACGCCCCCGTCCTCGCCGCAGAGCGTGCGCGTCGCGACGAGGAGCGCCGCAACCGTGAGGCCTCAGCTGAGGCCGAACAGTGGCTGCAGGCCCGCCTGCGCCGCGCCCGCCGCTAGGGCACAACACATCACTCGCGCAAGCGAGACCCTCCGAGAAGTCCTTCGGAGGCTATAAAAGGCACAGCTCCCGCGCGTCGTCCCTCCTGGGCCGGCGCGCGTGATCTTTTCCGCGAATGATTGACACGAAAGAAGTTTTTTATTATCCTAGACGCGCAGGACAGAAGAAAAGCACGGTGGCTATGGTGTAACGGTTAGCACAGGAGTTTGTGGAACTCCTAGCGAGGGTTCGACCCCCTCTAGCCACCCCACGTGATCTCCCAAAATGGGAGAGGGGAACAAATCTCATCCATTTTGTGAGATCACGCCTGTAAGAAAACCCTCGTAACTTTGCGGGGGTTTTTTCGTACTTTACGTCAGCTGGGTTTTTCCGTACTCTAGGGGGGCTTTGGTATGAGATATCGATTTGCGGCAGCTTTATTCGTTGTTGTGGCCGCGGTGGGGCTCAGCCTCTTGCGTGGGGCGTTTGCTGATCCTGCGAATCCGCCCTCGGATCCGGTCATGAATACGCCGGTCGATCACCATGCAGAACTGTTCGGTCTGGTGACCGATATGGATGCTGAGGGAAAAACCGTGAAGCTTGAACTCGCGAACGGTACCCTGGAAGACCTGGAGGTGCCAGATGACGCCGCGATCAGCTTGAACGGACAGAGTGGAAAAACGTGGGCCGACATCCGTCCGTTCATGCTCGCGCGCGTTTCGGGCGAGCGCGATCCGTCGACGCTCGTGATTGCGGCGCAGACCACGCAGCTCATGGACGACGCGAAAATTTATGTCGCGGCTCCGGACGCGGGGGCGACCGTGACCTCGCCGATCGTCGTCGAAGGGTTTGCGGACGTTTCGGACAACACGCTTTTCTGGCGCGTGCGCGACGCCGACGGAACCGAGCAAGCGAACGGATCAACCACGACGCACACGGAGGAACGAGATGCGTTCGGCACGTTCCAAGTGGAAATTTTTCTGCCCGCCCTGACGCAAAAAGATTTCATCCTCGAGTTGTACGATCGCTCACGGACCGACGACTCCGAACAGGATCTGATTTCTCTCCCGCTGCGCCTGCTTTCGACCAACGTCACAACGCTCGACGCGTTTTTCCCCGAAGCAAATCAGACCGGCGTACATGCGTGCGACGCGGTGTTCCCGCTCGCGCGCTCGGTCGCGCAAACGTCCGCGGTCGCGCGCGCGTCGCTGCGCGCACTCGTGGACGGACTCACGGACGCGGAACGCGCAAGCGGATATGTGAGCGCGCTCCCGATGGGATTCGCGATCAACGCCGTAGCTCTCTCCGGCGGACGCGTTACCGTGGACGTGAACGAAACCGTGCTCCGCGTCAGCGTCTGCCAGCAGAAAAAAATCTACGCGCAAATCAAACAGACGCTTCTCCAATTCCCAGGGATCGACGACCTCACGATTACGATCGACGGCGATCCCGATCGCGTCTTCGCTCCGTAAACAAAGCGGGCTTCACGGCCCGTTTTTTGTTTTCGAAAATGAAAATCCTCCCCGTCAACGGATGACGATGGAGGAGGCGGTGGGAAGTACGACCTCGATGACCTGGTTGCCGGTGACATACTCGACGTACATCTGCCCGCCCAGAGGGTCGTATTCGTAGGAAAGGAGCGCGGTGACCGGTCCCTTGAGGCGGTGATCGATCCCGTCGACCACCAGGTACCAGCCGGTCCCGCGGTGCGCCACGTAGGAGACGTGGTGTCCGTCGGGCGAGGTCAGGAACATCCCCGGTCCGGCGTCGACCGCCTCGCGGACCACGTCGACCGGACCGATCGTGTGTTGCGTCCCGACCTGCGTGAGGGTGACCATCCCCATCCCGTGGTTGCACCGGATGGAGGCGTCGTCGAGATCGCCCGACGCGTGGTCGAGGGTCGGCATCGCGACGCAGTCGTCCATGAGGACCTGGCCGTACCGCTTCACCGAGTACCGTCCGTGACCCTTCATGATCACGAGGCAGTCCTCCGGATCTTCGATCGGCGTTCCGTCTGGGTTGGAGCCGATGACGCGGCAGGTGTGCGACACCTCGCGCTCAGGCTCGTCGGTGACGGCCGGAAAGTTGGGGCACGTTTCCGGTTCGCCGCCCCACGCCGTCGCGCTCCCGAGGAGCAGGAAGGCGACCGCCGCGTATTGTCCCGCGGCGCCGAGCACCTCGTGTGCGCTCATAGCGCGCACCTTCGGCGTTTCCGGCGCGAGACGGATCACGAGCTGGAACGCGCCGAGCACGAACAGCGCGGCGCTGAACAGCTCATACCCTTCCGACTCGATCAGCCAGACGCTCGCGAAGAGCGCGAAGGCGAGCAGCGTCATCCGGCGGCGGGAGGTCGTCCCGGCCAGACACGCTTCGAGCGCCCATCCCCCATCGAGCGGCAGAGCCGGCAGGATGTTCAAGATGTTCACGCGCGCGAGCACGATCGCCGCAACTTCGATGCGGTCGTCGCCGGTCACGCGCCAGGCGATCAGCCCGAGCGCCACGCTCACGAACCCGGCAGCCGGACCCGCGAGCGCGACCACGAACCGATCGCGCGCCAGTCGGAGGTTGGCATCGGTGTCCAGGAACGCACCGAGCAGAGGGATGAAGTACACCCCGGCGACCGGCGCGCCGTAGCGGCGCAGTGCCAGGATGTGCCCGATCTCGTGCAGGGCGAACCCGAGGAGCAGCAGAACCGCCACCTCGAGTCCGTAGACGTACGAGCCAATCGCGAGGCTCGCCGCCGCCGAAACGAGGGTCCAGTGGAGCGGTTTCATGTGTTCTTCCTTTCGTCCCAGATCCCAGATCCAAGACCGGGTAGATTAGCAAAGAAAAGGAAGAAAGTCAAGGATGGGCCGTCCATTGACGTTCCGAAGGAACGCTGGTACGCTCCCCGTCCGAGTTTTTCACTCGGAAAGAGAGGTTGCCGTGCGCCGTTCGGTGTTGAGCTTTCTGCTCTGTTTCCTGAGTGTGGCCGTTGCCATGGCGGCAACGGTCGACGAGCGCGTGCGCGCGCTCGAGCCGGTCGTCGCCTCGCTGCGCGGCCTGGACTTTCAGCGCTCCCCCGACGTCGAAGTGATCGACCGCGGCGAGATCCACCGTCGGCTCGCGGCCGAGCTCGGCGGTTCGGATGCGGACCTGAACGAGCTCGCGATGAGCATCCTCGGCCGCTACGAGCACGATCACATCGAGCTCATCACCGGATCGACGATCCCTCCCGTCGTTCTCACGCCCCGGCCTCCCTCCCGACTCGCGCAGCGATTCGGGAGCGGCGACCCCGTCACGCTCACGCCGACCCTCGAGACCGCGCGTCCGCGCGCGACCTCGCTCGCGAGCCGGTTCGCAAGCGGATTGCCGATCGAGGCGATCGTGAACGACGCGCCGGCGCACGCTCCGGAGCCCGCGTACGACGACATCTCCGACGAGACGATCGCCCACGAGCTCGCGCACGCGCTCGTCGACCAGCGCTTCAACCTGCATGCGCTCGTGGCCTCGGCCGGCGACGACATCGATCGCCTGATCGCGACCCAGATGCTCGTCGAAGGCGACGCGACCTTCGTCGAGCTCTCCTACCTGACCTGGCGCGACACCGGTTCCGGGATCGATCCGCACACGATGACGATCTCTCCGAGCGCTGCGGTCGCCATGCTGTCCGTCCCGGACCTGTACCTCACCGGCAACCGCTTCATCGCGAACGGCGTCAAGCACGGCGGGTGGGAGGTGGTCGATCGCGCCTATCGCTATCCGCCGACGACGACCGAGCAGGTGCTGCACCCCGAGAAGTACTTCGACGTCCGCGATCAACCGATGCGCATCACGCTACCGGACGAGAGCGGCGAGCTCGGCACGGGCTGGATCCGCGTCGAAGACCTGACCATGGGCGAATACCTCCTGAGCGAGCTGCTCACGGCCCCGGTCGCGGCCGGCTGGGACGGAGATCGCTTCGACAGCTACGCGAACGCCGACGGTGACTTCGTCGTCGTCTGGATGACCGCCTGGGACACCACGCTCGACGCCGAGGAATTCATGGCGATCCTCCCTCCCCCGCTCACGGGAGACGTGGCCGCCGAGCGCCATGACAATACGGTGCTCGTCGTCATGGCGCCGACGCACCGCGACGCCATCCTCTCATCGGTCTGGCACACGGCCATCACGTCGACCCAGCCCTAAAGGCGGGTCTTTTCATTTCATGGACTTTGAGCCAAAACCTGCGTAAGATGGCCTCACATGACCTCCAAAAAACCTCTCTTTCTGATCCTCGACGGGAACGCGCTCTTGCACCGCGCCTGGCATTCGATTCCGCCGCTCACCACGCGTGACGGCCGCGTCGTCAACGCGGTGTACGGCTTCACGATGATCCTCGAGAAACTGCTCGAAACACAAAAGCCGACGTACATGGCGGTTGCGTGGGATTTGCCGGGCAAAACGTTTCGGCACGAGGCGTACAAAGCGTACAAGGCCACCCGCGAAAAAAAGGCGCAGGAACTGTACGACCAAATTCCGATGATCCAAGAGCTGCTCACCCACTACGGCATCCCGTCGATTTCGGCCCCGGGGTACGAGGCGGACGACGTGATCGGCACGCTGACAAAAAAGGCGTCGACCAAGGGCGTGAAATCCGTCATCGTCACCGGCGATCTTGATTCCCTACAGCTCGTGGACGACGACGTGACCAACGTGTTATTTTTCGTGAAAGGAATTTCAGAAACGAAAACGTACGACGAAGCGGCGGTGAAAGAACGGTACGGGTTAACCCCTGCTGAACTCATCGACTACAAGGCGCTGCGCGGCGACGCGTCCGATAATTTGCCGGGCGTGCCGGGCATCGGCGAAAAGGGCGGAACCGAACTCATCCAGACCTATCATTCGATCGACGGGATTTTCAAGGCGCTCAAAAAGGGAGAGGTGCCGGAAAAACTCGCAAAGAAACTGGAGGGGCACGAGAAGACCGCGCGCGAAATGCGAACGCTCGTCGAAATCGTTCGCGATATCCCGCTCACCTTCACGCTCGCAAAATGGACGCCAAAACCGGACGTGGATGCGTTGCGTGAAACGTTTCGAGATCTGGAATTTAAAACGCTCCTGAAAAAATACGCCGGTGCCGGAGAGAGCGAGGAGCCGAAGGAAAACAAAGGTCCCAAAGGGACGCGCGCCGCAATCGTGCGGGACGCGGAGCATTTGCGCGAGCAGCTCTCACCCATGCGCGAGGCAATGGAAATCGCCGTCTTTGTCGGCGAACCGCGCACGGATTTGTTCGGCACGAAAACGCCGTTCGTCGCGGTCTCGAACGGAACGACGACCGTGGTTGTACCCGAACCAAGCGCGGAACACTTCGAAGAAATCGCCGGGGCGCTGCGCGGAGCCGCCCTCGTCGTGACGCACGATCTGAAAGCGATGCTCCATCGGCTCGCCGATGCGCAGACGACCTCGTTCGAGTCGGTGACGGCCTGGTACGACATCATGATTGCGAGCTACCTGCTCGAAGCCGGGACGCGCGAACACGATCTGGCGGGCCTTTTGCACAGTTATCTCAAAAAAGAATTCACGATCCCCGAAGGGAGTTCGCTCACGGACGCGGACCTCCAAAAGGCGGGCGCGACCGCGACCGCCCTGCTCGAGCTGTTGCATCTCACCAAGGCCGAACTCGAACACAATCACCTGTGGAAACTGTTCCACGAAATGGAGATGCCGCTTCTGCCGGTGTTGTTTCGCATGGAACGCGCGGGGATCAAACTCGACACCGCCTTCCTGAAAACGCTCTCGAAGGATTTCGAGAAAACGCTCGCGACGCTCACCAAAAACATTCATAAAGCCGCTGGCGTAGATTTCAACATCAACTCCCCGTCGCAGTTGGCCGAGGTGCTGTTTGAAACGCTGAAACTTCCGACACAGGGGATCAAAAAAACGAAGACCGGTTTTTCGACCGCCGCGCCGGAGCTCGAAAAGCTCGAAGACGCGCACGCGATCATCCCGATGATCGGCGAATACCGCGAACTCGCGAAACTCAAATCGACCTACGTCGACTCGCTCCCAACGCTCGTCAAATCGGACGGACGCCTGCACACCACCTTCTACCAAGCCGTCGCCTCAACGGGGCGCCTGTCCTCGGCGGATCCGAACCTGCAAAACATTCCGATCAAAACGGAAATCGGCAACCGCATTCGAAAAGCGTTCGTGGCTGAGAAAGGAAAAAAACTGGTTGCTGCCGACTATTCGCAAATCGAACTCCGTCTCGCGGCCGTGATCGCCAAGGACAAACCGTTCATCGATACATTCAAAGACAACGCGGACGTGCACACGCGCACCGCCTCCGAAGTGTGGGGCGTTGCCGAAAGCGAGGTGACGAGCGAACAGCGCCGGGCTGCGAAGGCGATCAATTTCGGGATCCTCTATGGTATGGGGCCGCGTTCGCTGTCGCGCTCGACCGGACTCAGCATGACCGAAGCAAAGGCGTTCATCGAACGTTACTTCGAGATCCATCACGCGATCAAGGACTACATGGATGCAACGAAGGCGCTCGCCCACACGCAAGGATACGTCGAAACGCTGTTCGGCCGCCGCCGCCATTTTCCTGAAATCAACACGGGCGTGCCGATGCTCATCGCTTCGGCCGAACGCATGGCGATCAACATGCCGGTCCAAGGAACGGAAGCCGACGTGCTCAAGATGGCGATGATTCAGGTCGAGGGTTGGATCCGCACACTCGAAAAGGGAGAGAAGCGCAAAGGGGTCGAGAAGGTCCGGATGCTCTTGCAGGTCCATGATGAACTGGTGTTCGAGGTGGACGGCGCGTTCGTGAACGAGGCCGCCAAGGCGATTCAACATCTCATGGAGACGACGGTGAATCTCGAGGTGCCGCTCACGGTAAACGTAGAGGTCGGAGACAATTGGGGTGAAATGGAAGAGTGGAAGGGCTGATATGCCGTGGCGCTCGAGCCTTCTCGAACAATTTGATTGGGTGACGCACGCAACCTCGACGCGTGAGGACGGGTCGCTGCGCTATCCGAACCCGGACGAGACAGCGGATCCGTGGAAACCCGCGCGCGACGCGTTTGTCGCGTCTCTCGCGTTTGATCCGCGCCGGCTCGTCATGAGCGGAAACAAACACGGCCGATCCGTCGTGTATGTCTCCGGTCGCGACCATGGACGGGTCGATGGGGTCGACGGCCTCGTGACCGACGAACCGCACGTCCCGCTTGGGGTGAAGACGGCGGATTGTCTGCCGATCTTTTTCGTCGAAACCGAAACGCGCACCGTCGGCCTCATCCATGCCGGATGGAAAGGGGTCGCCGCCGGGATCCCGACCGAAGGCGCGGAGCTCATGAGCGGCCGCGGGCTCTATCTCGAAACACTCTACGCAGCCATCGGTCCATCGATTGGCCCATGCCACTACATCGTGCACAAGGAACGGCGCGACGAGATGCTTGCAAGTCACCCACTCGTCTCGGAGAGCGATTTTCGCGAAACGTCCGAAGGGTTCCACGCCGACCTGCGCACTATGGCCGTCCGCATGCTCACGACGGCCGGCATCCCACTTGAAAACATCGACGCCTCCGCCCCCTGCACCGCTTGCGAACCCGACAAATTTTTCTCGTACCATCTAGGCAGGAATAAATTCGACAGCATGCTGTCGATCATTTCCATTAAATAGGAGTAACAAAAAAGCGCATCTTTCGATGCGCGAAGTCATTCGGTGATGAGGCGATCCAGGGCGTCGTAGAACCCCTGAAGCGCGTCGAGGAATTCCGTGCAGCCGCGCATCACCTCCGCCTCCTGGTCAGGTGTGAGCCGGATGTCGCGCAGGAGCGTGATGATCGTGTCCTCGTGAATGCGCTCGGCCCCCTGCTCGCCCGCATGCTCCGCGAGATAGCCGACCCGATCGAGCGTGAGGCCGTAGTGGCCGCGCTCGATGAACGCGTCGACTTCGCCGGGGATGATCTGGCGATGCGCCGCCATCTCGAGCGGAAGCATGACGCCGAGCGAGTAGAGCGCGTGTGCGAGCGAAGCGCCCTCGCGCATCCGGAACACGTGAGTGGCCATGCGCGTCTCTGGCGTGACAGACCGGTCGTCGAATTGACACCAGTCCTGGGTCTCGAAACCCGAGCCATTCAGCAGCAGCTGCGCCATCTCTGCGAAGCCGGTGCCATGACCCGCTTCACTCGCGAAGATCTCGCGCGCCAGATCGGATGCTGACGCGAGACCGTTCGCGCCGAGCTGTTCGAGCACGTTCCCTGCGGGACGAGATGCCGCGCAAAACGCGCCCATCTCGCGCAGGAACCTGGCGAGCGTTTCCGGCGGCAACTTGCGTTCCGCCAGGCGGGTAAAAACCCCGTGTCGCGACGCCGGATGCGCGGCGATTACCTCCAACATTCGGTCGACCATCGTGACCCCCTCCTCGAATGTGCCCCATGTCTTACCCGAAAAATTCCAATTTGTCAATGCTTCCTCCTACACGTAAGATGTGTCCGTTATGCTCATCTTCGTTTACGGCGACGATACGTTCCGGGTCCAGGAAAAAGTCGCGGAGCTTCGCGACGCCTTTTTGAAAAAATTTGACCCGACCGGGATGAACCTCGCGACCTTTCCGAGCGCCTCGGGAAAATTGATCCCGGGCGAGGTGGTGCAGGCGGCAACGAGCATGCCGTTTTTGGTGCCTCGTCGCATGGTCATCGTCCGCGATCTC
>CAZOPY010000028.1:0-10787 GCA_964581945.1 uncultured Gammaproteobacteria bacterium
TTCGCTCCGACACGCCGTCCGTTGTTATTGAGGCGCTCGAGCGTGAAGGACGATTTGAGTGGCGGCGTCTCCCGTCGCGGCGAGGGTCGCTGTTCGTGAGTCACCTGCTTGTCCCTGCGCTCATCCGCGCCGCGCGTCCGGACGTTCTCTTTGCGCCCGCGGGCCAGCTCCCGCTCGGTTGGCGCGGCCCGAGCGTTGTGACGGTTCACGACCTCTCCATCTACCGTCACCCGGAGTGGTTTCCGGACCGCGGTCTCGGTCGCCTGTTTTCCATGCGCGTCGTCGTGCCGACGACGATCAAAAAAGCGCGCGTCATCCTGGCGGTCTCCGAGGCGACCAAGCGCGACCTCGTCGACCTGCTTCATGTCCCGGCAACGAAGATTCAGGTGATCCCGGAGGCGGTCGAACCCCCCGCGGTAATCCCGCCTCGCGAGGAAACCGTGGCGTCCTTTTTGATGGTCGGGACGATTGAACCGAGAAAAAATCATGTTCTTGTTATCCGCGCGTTCGACGAGCTTCTGCGTCGCACGGGAGCGCGGGCGGAGCTGCGCATCATCGGCAAACGCGGATGGAAATACGACACGGTCATTGACGAGATCGATCTCGTGAATCGTCACTGGGCCGGGCAGGGGAGGTCGGCGGTCATCCGCGAGCTCGGCTATGTCGAGCCTGGCGAGAAGTGGTCCGAGCTTGCAAGCGCGCAGGCGCTCCTGCATCCGTCGCTCGACGAAGGGTTCGGACTTCCGATCCTCGAGGCGATGTCCGTTGGCACGCCGGTCGTGACCACGCAGCGCGGGGCGCAACCGGAGCTGGCTGGGGATGCGGCGGTGTACGTTGAACCCGAGAACGTCGAGGACCTCGCGACCGCCATGGAGCGGCTATTATTCGAAGATGAGCGCAAACGACTTGGGGCGCTCGGGCGCGATCGCGCAAAAAATTTTTCGTGGGACCGGACGGCAGGCGAGACCCTTGTCGCGTTGACGTGCGAGTAACCCCCTCCAGCTCCCCCTTGAAAAGGGGGAGAAGGGCAAAAATAAAAGCCGCCCAACGGGTGGCGGAGACAGCGTAGGCGAGCGGCGTCGTAGACGCGCAGTGGCTCGTCGGAGAGATCAGTCGGCGGAGACGGGGGCCTGGAGGACCACGTGGCCGTCGGCGTGATCGTGGTGGTGGTGAGACGGCGCTTCCGACGCGCCGGTGTCCTGCGCCAGCCATGCCTGGTGGCTGACGAAGTACGTGCGCTTCTTCTCGCGGCCCTGGGCGTCGACCTCGGCGTAGTCCACGTGGATGTGCGAGTAGACGTGGAGGCCGGGGATGCGCGACTGCAGCGCGTCCTTGATGCGGCCCTCGGCCTGCATCAGGAGCCGGACGGCCTGGTTGAGCGACACGTCGCACATGAGCGCCGCGCCGCACGGGTTGTGGCCGATGAGGAGGATCGCCATGATCCCCTTCAGGACGTAGGCGCCCTCGATGTCTTCGAGGAGCGAGCTCCCGCGTCGATCCCCGCTGTTGAGCGGCGACTCGATCGGGATGACCTTCGGCCCACCGTTGAGCGCGAAGTCGTGGATGCGACGGCGGACGCCCATTCGGTCGCAGAGCGACTCGACGTACCCGACCATGTCCTGACGCTGGTCGCAGTCCGAGCACCGCACGACGATCAGGCCCTTGGACAGGTCCATCTTCGTCGGGTCGATGTCGAGCAGCACGCCCGCAGCCCGCAGCCTACGCACTTCAGCCAAATCAGCCTGCATTGCGATCCCCATTCGGATTCCCTGGATGGTCGTTACGGGACGACATGTCCAACAAAAACGACTCGCTCGATGCTATCACAGTTTCTGACAGCCGTCAATCCACAGGGGATATATTTGGGCTAAAGTAAGCTTAAAAATAGAAAAACCGAGGGGGACCTCGGGGAGCGAATCACGTGTGGAGGTTGAGGACGCCGACCTTGGATCCCGGGACCCATTCGAAGCCGTGCTTCGCGTACATGGCCTGGGCCTTGGGGTTCTCGGCCCGCAGCTCGATGCGCAGGCAGCCGATCTGCCGCGCGAGCGAGATGAGGTGCGTCTGCAGCTCGTCGCCGTAGCCGCGTCCGCGATGCGCCTCGTGCGTGACGACGCGCTCGATGCGACCCTCCCATCCGCCGTGCGGGAAGTTCGGGAGCTGGTGGAGCTCGGCGTAGGCGACGATGACGCCGTCGATCAGGCCAAGCCAGGGGTGAAATCCGTCCCATCGCAGGAACCGGAGGACCATGTCGTCCGCGACCATGGCGCGGCCGCGGCTCACCTGGTGGAGCAGGGGACGAACCTGCGGATAGTCGTTGAACCCCATGCGTCGAATTTCGAGCTCGCTCACGTGACCTCCTCATGGATGGAAACCATCGCGGCTAGAGGGTAGCAGCGAACGGCCATCTGGTCAAGGGAACCGCCGCCGCAACTCGTCGAGCGAACGGATGACCGGCCAGGAACGGTCGTCGCCCGGATGGGCATAGTCGCCGAAATCGTTCGTCCGCACGATGCGGATGAGCTCCACAGGCAGGGCGGCGTCGATCACACGCTGGAGCTCTTTCGGATTGTCATCGACGAAAATAAGGGGCCCGGAGCTCGAAGCAAGCAGGTCGCGCAGGTGCTGGACCTTCGGTGTTTCGCTGTTTGCAATGCGCACGTCTGTCAGATGTTTGTCTAGTCCGGAGCTGTTGATTTTGAGCCATTGGTGACCCGCATCCCCGGCCGTGACGACGGAATGCGGGATCGCGAGCTCGCGCTGTGCGGCGAGCCAGGGAAGCACGTCGGGGTAAATAAAGGCCGGACTTTCTTCCTCCAGTTGTTTTGTGAATCGTTCCATGGTTGCCTGAACGTCCGGCTCGCTTACGCCGAGCATGCGCGCGTGTCCAGGACAGGAGAATCCGCGAGCGCTGAGGTCTTCCATGGTCGCGTGGATCCGATCGACCGGGAAACCGAACGGGAGCAGGTGCTCAACCCAACGCTCCCACAACCGTTTTGTGGCGTACAGCGTGGAATCGAAATCGTAGACGAAATGCATAGAGCAAAAACGGGGCCTTCCCCCGTTGTGTCGTTAGAGTTTGGTCTGCAGGTACGCGATGAGCACGAGCTGCGCCATGAGCGCGTAGTAGAGCGGCACGTCGCCTTTTCGCTTCACGAAGAAATCATGAAAGAAAAAGTGCAGATCGAAAAACCATTTGAGATAGCGCGACTTGGTCAGATCATACAGCCCGACAAGCATGTCTGGCAGGACAGATCCGATGATCCCCCAGGTGAAATTGCGCACGCTGTCGATGTCCTTCACGTTGAACAGGAACAGGACGAACAGCATCATGACGATCGCATCCACCATGACGTACGCCACCGAACGCTTGCGGTTGCACTTGTGGATGCGATAGTTGTCGGAGAGATAACAATCCCCGTGCGGGACCATGTCGATCAGGAAATGCGAGATGAAGGCGATGACGAACGCGAGGAGCGGATTGCCCGTCGCCTGTCCGATGACGGCGCCCAGGGTTGCATGGGTGGTCAGGGTCATAGATGGCGAAAGTGTACCAGCTCTGGCCCAAATCGACAAATCTAAGCTGGGTTGAGCGGAAACAAAAATACCCCTCGTTCACGAGAGGCATTTTTGGTTGCGGGGGCCGGATTTGAACCGGCGACCTCATGGTTATGAGCCATGCGAGCTGCCAGGCTGCTCTACCCCGCGGCATAAGGCCGAACGTCGGCCGCATGACGCGAGTGAGCAACAATCGAGGATTTCGTGGTAGCTGGGGGCGGAATCGAACCGCCGACCTAGGGCTTATGAGTCCCTCGCTCTAACCAACTGAGCTACCCAGCCAAGGCAATCAGCGCGAAAATCTTAACAGGATATTGAGAATTAGGCAAGGCTATGCTAGCATGCGCGGCGAGCCGGGATGGCGGAACTGGTATACGCGCGGGACTCAAAATCCCGTTCTCGCAAGGGATTGAGGGTTCGATTCCCTCTCCCGGCACCAAGAACACTTCTCCCTTTTTGAGAGGTGTTTTTGTTTTCAAAATGTAAAACCGCCCGACCAATGCACGTGTGCATCGATCGGGCGGGGATCAGTAGGTACACCCGCTGCTGTTGCAGGTGATCTCGGCGACATCGCTCCCGCAGGCGCGGAAGCGGAGGTTGCGCAGGTCGACGTGACCGCTCACAGCCGCGTCGGTGCGGGTGATCACGTTCCAGACCGGCTGGGTCCAGACCGCTTCGGAACGCGTGAGTTCCACCTTCCATTCGACAGGCCAGAAGCCGTCGGCGGGAGCGATGAACTCGTTGATCGCGTTGTCGAAGATCGGCGGCCCCTCGCTGCCGTCCGGATCCGGGAACGTATCCCAGTCGGTGCCGTCCCAGTCGGTCCGGACATCGACATCCGCGCGGAAGTAGAGATCCGGCACGGAGACGTGCACCTCGGAGTACTGGTAGAAGGTGACCTTCGAGCCATCCTCCGCGTGCAGGCCGCCGGTCTCCCAGCGATCCGCGAAGAACGGAACGATCGGACCGTCGCTCTGCGAGACGCTCGGCGAGTAGCGGGCTTCCTTGTCCCCGATCTTGCTCCAGGGCTGGACGCCGCACTCGCATCCGTAGGGTCCGCACTCGTCGGGGTTCGGCTGGCCGTCCACGCAGGCGGGCTTCGGAGCCGAGCCGGTGCACAGCCACGACGTGCAGTACTCGCCGTCGATATTCGAGACGCCGTAGGCCTCGCCATTGCTGGCCTCCCAGTTCGAGTCGTCCTCGTAGAACCCGTCGATGGTCTGCTCGACGCAGCTCTCCTCGGACGTGTCGAACGTCTGGATCACGATCCCGACGGTCTCGCGACAGTCGGTGTCGTGGCAGAACGTGACCGAGATCGACTTCGACGGGTTGAACACCGCGTCGCCTTCGACCTCTTCGGTCTCGACGCCGAGCATCGGGATCCTGACCGGTTCGGCCGACGACCAGTGCAGCCACACGGGCCAGCTCTGGTTGACCATGATCGGGAGCGTCTGCTCGTACGACACGGTGCCGACGCAGGCATAGTCGAGACACGGACCCTCATTGCAGGTGTCCGCATCTTCGGAGCCGCCGACCCACTGGTACACGTCGACCGTGACGTCGAACGGGTCCGGGGGGAGGCAGTTCTCGTCCGCGACGTAGTCGCAGTCGTTGTCCACGCCGTCGTCGCAGTTCGCGCCGTCGCCCTCGGGGATGCCGGGGTTGACGTTCGCGTCGTGATCGTCGCAGTCGGTCGGCGGGAGAACCCCGTCGCCGTCCGCATCGTTGCCTGCGCTGCCGCCATCACCCGAGTCGGTGGTGGCGGGGGCGCTACTCGTGTCGTCGAGCTTCGAGCTCGCGACCGGCATGCAGCCAGACGCCATCCAGAATCCGAACACCAGGTGCTTGAGCGACATTGCGCCTCCAAAAGTGAGTGTTCTCCACGCCACAGGGACGACCCCAGCAGCTTAGATGAACGGGGAAATATATCATAAAATGAGGGTTTTGTCAATGGGTTGAGGCTAATATTAGCGGAAATAGCGATCATTTTCTGGAAGAATCGGCTCCCTGTTTTTCCCCTTCCGGCTTCGTCGCTTTTTCTGTATAATGTCGTTGACTTTGACCTATGGCTCACGTTGTTTGTGTGGTCAACCAGAAAGGTGGGGTGGGAAAGACCACGACGGCTTTGAATTTGGCCGCGTTTCTGGCTGAGCAGGGGAAGTTCGTGTTGCTGATCGACCTTGATCCGCAGGCGAATGCGACCTCGGGGCTCGGCATTGATTACAAGACGATCCCGGCCGGGATTTACGAAGGACTGATCGGGACGCATCGGTTGCGTGACCTCGTCATGCAGACGGAACATCAGGGGTTGAAGCTCATTCCGGCGACCCAGGCGCTGGCCGGGGCATCGGTCGAGCTCGTGACAGCAGACGAGCGCGAGCATTTTCTTCGCAAGGCGCTGCTTGAGATCCGGAATGATTTCGATTACATCATCATCGACAACCCGCCGTCGCTCGGCCTCATCACGGTGAACGCGCTCACGGCCGCCGACTCGGTGCTCATCCCGGTGCAGGCGGAATACTACGCGCTTGAAGGACTGGGGCAGCTGTTGTCGACCGTCGATCTTGTCAAAGAGAATTTGAACCCGGACCTGAACGTGATGGGCGCGGTGATCACGATGTACGACACGCGCACGCGCCTGTCGCAAGAGGTTCTCGAAGAACTGTACAAATATTTTCCGGATAAGATTTTCCGTTCCGTTATACCGCGCAGCATTCGTCTGGCCGAGGCGCCGTCATTTGGAAAAACTATTCTTGGGTACGATCCGACCTCGAAGGCCGCGAAAGCGTACGAGCGTCTCGCTCGCGAATTTGCGATGCGTGAGGAAGGGGGAACATTATGATCGCAAAACCAGCGCTTGGACGCGGACTCGGTTCGCTGATCCCGCAAAAATCCGCCGTGGTCGAGAAGGTGCTCGAAACGAGCCGACAGGAGATGAAGGAGGTGCCGATCGACAGCGTCAGGCCGAACCCGCATCAGCCTCGTTCGCATTTTTCGCCGTCCGAATTGGAAGACCTGCTGAACTCGATCAAGGAGCACGGGATTCTGAACCCGCTCGTCGTGACGCGCACGTCGGACGGATACGAGCTCATCGCCGGCGAACGCCGGTTGCGCGCATCAAAGATGCTCGGGCTCAAAACCGTTCCCGTGGTGGTGCGCGATGCAAGCGAGCAGCAGAAACTCGAGCTCGCCATCATCGAAAACATTCAGCGCCAAGATCTGAACGCGCTCGAAGAGGCGCTCGCCTATGCCGCGCTCATCGAGCAGTTCAATCTCACGCAAGAACAGGTCGCTACGCGCGTCGGCAAGAGCCGGTCCGCCGTCGCGAACACGCTTCGCCTGCTCGAGCTTTCGGCACCGATGCAACAGGCGCTCAAAGAGGGGAAGATCTCAAAAAGCCACGCGCGCACGCTCCTCGCCGAGACGGATCCGGCCAAGCGGGAGGCGCTGTTTCAGGGAATGCTCCGCGGCGAGTTTACGGTTCGCGCGGCTGAGGCGGCTGTCGGGCCGAAGCGTGCTGCTTCCGCCCCAGGCGCGCACCGCATCGTGGATCCGAACATCCTTGCGCACGAAAAAAAGCTCCAAGAAATCCTCGGAACCAAGGTCGACATCCGCGAACGCGCCGGCAAGGGAACGGTCACGATGCATTTTTACTCGAAAGAAGATCTGCTGGACCTGCTGCACCGCCTGGCGGAAAAATAATCACCGTTTCGCACCGGGCAACACCTGGGAAAACCATCCGCGCACGCCGCTTCGTCCGGCGTCGCGGATTTTTGATCGGGCATGATGCGTTTTGACGAACTTCAACCAGTCCTGGTTCGGGCCCTTGCGGTTTTTGTCCGTGATGATCGAACAGATGTCGCCGGACTTGAGCGGGGTGTCGAGGTTGACCAGCTGTTCGTTCACGCGCGCCGCCGTGCAGGTGTTGCCGAGTTCCGTGTGAATGGCGTACGCGAAATCGATCGGCGTCCCGCCTTCCGGAAGATCGATGACGTCACCGGTCGGCGTGAACACGAAGATGCGATCCTTGAACGCGTCGATTTTCATCACCTCGAGCTGTTCCAAGAAATCCGATTTGCTTGCCAGCTCCTTTTGGATCGCGACGAGCTCCTCCATCCAACGCAAATTTTTCGGCGGGGACATCCCCGTTTCTTTGTACCGCCAGTGCGCGGCGATACCGAACTCGGCCAACTCGTGCATTTCGCGCGTGCGGATCTGGAATTCGGCGCCCTCGCCGCCCTCGAAAAAGACGGTGGTGTGCAGCGACTGGTAGCCGTTCGGTTTCGGCTGGGCGATGTAGTCCTTGATGCGGTTTGGCATCGGATGCCAGTTCTGGTGGATCGTTCCGAGCGCCGCGTAGCAGTCCTCGACGTCCTCGACCACGATGCGGATGGCGATGAGGTCGTGGATTTTGTTGACGTCGTTGCCGTACCGCTGCAGTTTCTTGAACAGGCTGTAGAGACGTTTTACGCGGCCATGCACCTGGAGGTTCGCAAGTCCGGACTCCTTCAACTTTTTTTCCGCTTCGTCGATGAGGCGCGACACATAAGCGCCCTTTTCGCGCACCTTCGCGTCCATGATGTTTTTTACCCAGTCGTATTCTTTTGGATTGAGGTATTTGAAGGCGAGATCTTCGAGTTCGCCCTTCATTTCACCCATCCCGAGGCGGTTGGCGATCGGCGCGTAAATCTCGAGCACTTCGCGCGCGATGCGTTCCTGTTTGCGCACGGGCTGCGCGTAGAGCGTTTGCAGGTTGTGGAGCCGGTCCGCGAATTTGATGAACACCACGCGTACGTCGCTCGCCATCGCAAGAAACATCTTGCGCATGTTCTCGACGTACCGGTCGACGCCGGTGTACACCACTTTTTTCAATTTCGTCACGCTCTCAACCAGCGAGGCGATGTCGTCTCCGAAGTCGCGACGAATGTCGTCGATCGTAATCCCGGTATCTTCGACGACGTCGTGCAATAGCCCGGCCACGACCACGTTCAGATTCAGTCCCATCTCGGCGAGTTTGTAGGACACCGCGAGCGGATGCGTGATGAACGCGTGGCCCGTGAGACGCTTCTCGCCCCGGTGTGCCCCCTCGGCCATATCGTAAGCGCGCCGGACCAAATCAAGGTCCGGGTCGCTGTAGGTTTTTTTGATGACCGCGACAAGGTCATCGTAGGTGTACACGATCTCCGCCATAGCTTCTTTCAGAGTAGAGCGGAATGACCGCAATGTAAAGCCTGCGCACGGATTGACGAACGCGCATTTTTTTGCTAAGATGTCCTCATCTATGACCACTCCAGAAACAACGCCTGGCGCGGCTCGCGAAGCGGAGGTCAGCGCCGAGGCCACGAAACTGACCAAACGCGCCGAGGCGGACGCGGCGGCGAAAAGCACCTTTGCGGAGGCGCTCGCTAAGGGAAAGTCTCGCGAGGCTGCCGCGCAGGCGGCGCTCGAATCGCATCGACGCTTTACGCAGGGCAAAGCGGATGCGGCCGAGGGACGCGTGATCGAAATTCATCCGGGAACGTCGGACGAAAAATCGGAACACGCGATCGTGAACGTGCGATTGGCGGACGGTTCCGACGCGAACCTCGCGACGATCATCCCGAACGCGGAGCGCGTCACCTTCGTGTATGGCTCGGAGATTGCCGTCGATCCGGTTGCGGGCGTCGTGACGGTTCCGCGCGAACTTGGGCCGGCTCAGCTCCCGTTTTTGGTGCGCGAAGTGACGCGCCTCGCCGGTCGCGGCAAGAACGCCGAGGTCGACGCGGAATTGAATGCGCGCAAGCGGTTGAACACGCGCACCCACGCTCTGGCCGGCGAACTGCCGCTGTTTGACTTCGAAGACGTGCGCAGCGAATACCGACACGCCGAGGAAGCGCATGCGAAAACCGTTCGCCGCGCCGAGCTCGCCCTGGATTCGCTCATGTCAGATTCCGCCAAAGCGTATAAGGAAAAAACCGGACGCGATCTGTACAAGGATGTCGGCGGCATCGAAGCGTTCCGCAAACAACTCCGCTATAAATTGCTCGACGAACAGGACGCTCTCATTTACAAGTACGACGATCGCGGGAAGCGCTATCTGTTCGGTTCGGCGGCCGAGGGGGCCCCGGATCCGAAGGATCTGACCTTCGGCGAGCGCGTGCGTCGGCTCTGGGATTCCACGGACACCGTGCGCGACTTCCGTCTGCTGCGCAAACTGCGCTCGATCGAAGAGGAGCGGGGAAGCCGCATGGAGCGACTCGCGGCCGGCGTTGCAGGCGGTCCGAACTGGGTCGGAGACGTTGGACGCACGTTCGGCTACACCGCCGTGATCCTCGTCGCGGGCGTTGCCGTGAAGATTGCCGAGATCCCATGGAAGGCGGTGCAGTGGGGACTTGATGAGGCGGATGATTTTTTGCACGAATGGCAGACGAAGTTCGGTAAGATGCTGTTCGGCAAAGGATACAAGCCAGGCCTGAAGCCACAGAAGGAACGCCGCGCCGACGAAGAAAAGGCGTTTGATCAAATGGTCGATCGAAAAACGAAGGCGTAAAGCAAAACACCGTCTCGCGTTGCGGGACGGTGTTTGGTTTAGGCTTCGGTCGGTGCCTCTTGCATGCGTTCGTAGTCGCATTCTTTGCTCGAGCACTTGATCACCCCTTTCGCTCCGTAGACGAGCAGGCTTCCGCACTTCGGACACTTCTCGCCGGTCGGTTTCGACCACAGAGCGAAGTCGCAATCCGGATAACGATTGCAGCCGAAGAAGTTGCGGCGCTGTTTGGTGCGCTTCTCGACGATTTCACCGATCTCGCACTTCGGGCATTTGATCCCGAGCAGCTTGTCGATTTTTTTGATCGTCTTGCACTCGGGATAGCGCGAGCAGGACAGGAAGGAACCGAATCGTCCTTGCTTGACCATCATGGGCGCGCCGCAGGTCGGGCACTTTTCGTCGGTTGAGAGGATTTCCGGGTGCGCGGTGTTCGCCGGGTCCTTCATCTGTTTGGTGTTTTTGCACTCCGGATAGCCGGTGCACGCGAGGAAGTTGCCGAAGCGACCGTACTTCACCACCATCGGTTTGCCGCATTTGTCGCAGACGATGTCTGTCGGGATGTCGTCCGGTTTCGTGCGTTCGACCGTTTTTTCTTTTTCCAGAAGGTTGGCGTGGAACGGGCCGTAGAATTCTTGGAGCACCGGGACCCATGCCGTTTTGCCTTCGGCGATCGCGTCGAACTTTTCTTCCATGTTCGCCGTCA
>CAZOPY010000029.1:0-10735 GCA_964581945.1 uncultured Gammaproteobacteria bacterium
CGAGCGGGGTTTTCTTCACCTGCAAAATCGGAATCCCGGCGTAGTCGCGGAATTCCGTGCGGCCGATCGCGGCGGCAAACAGGTCGGCGGTGTACTTGAAGTCGAGGTGCTCGGTGTCGGTGAAGGCCAGGAGCTCGAGCGTTTTTTCTTTGCTGATGTTCGGATCGGTCAGGAGGATCTCATCGACCTCGTCCTGCTTGGCCAGGTTTTTAATCCGGCGTTTCGCTTCGTCGTTGTAGCTTTCGTACATGCCGACCACATGGAACCCAAGGCGATGCTTCCGCTGGAACTCGTGCACGAGCGCGTCGCTTGTCTTGTTTTTCCCGATGATGACGACGCGATGTTCGCCGACTCCGAGCGAGAGCAGAGCGCGCTGGAGCAGGCGAACCGCGATGCGTTCCGAGCACACGAAGACAAGCGCAAACACCCAGCCGGCGAGCACGACGAAGCGAGATTCAAACAGAGCGCGCGAGAAGAACAGGATCGAGAAGACGATCGCCATGGCCGCGGCCGACGCGAGCAGGACGCGGACAAGCTCTTTGCGCAGTTGGCGCTGATCGATGGCGTACAGCCCGGCGAGAGAGAAAATGCCGACCCACAGAAACGCCACCGGAATCAGGATCTGCACGTAGCGTTCGATGTCGAACTGGAACACGACCGGGAGCACCTGCGTCAGGGTTGGGTGAAAACGCGCGTAGTAGGCGGCAACGCCGCCAGCAATGACCGCAAACAGATCGAGCGGAACGAGCAGGGCAGCGATAAACAGTTCTGGGCGTTTCATAGTCCTCGAAATCGTATCAAAAAACCTCGTCGTTGACGAGGTCTTGTGGTGTCGCAGGCCATGCCTGTAAGCCGAATTTTGTCTGCCCCGCTTGCGCGGAGGAGACGGCCATCTCTCTAGGCCGGCCATTGCTGGGCGGCTCAAGCACGCTACCAAACTTGCGTTTGCACCGGAGAGGGTTTTCCACGGCGCCTCTCTCGAGGCGGTCCCGCGTGGGCTCTTACCCCACGATTTCAACCTTACCTGATTCCGCCAGAGGCGGACCATCGGCGGTATATTTTCTGTTGCACTTTCCCTGGGCTTAAACGAGAAGAAGAGATCTCTCGGTCTCCTCATCATATACCCGGTCGCCGTTAGCGACTCTCCACTTCCGTACACCTTGCGATGCACGGGGTGTTCAGACTTTCCTCCCGTCCCGTTTGACCGGAACAGGCGGCCGTCCGGCATGCCTGCGACGCGAAAAGAGTATCGCATTTTGCCATTTTTGTCAATGAAAAACCCCGCCGTCCGCGCGAACCCGAGATGGGTCCGCGACGGAGGCGGGGGGAGTGACTACTGGAACACGATCGTGTTGCCGGGGGTGGGCAAGTTGTTCACGTAGGACCCGTCGATCGTGCCGAAAGCTTCGCCGTCGTTCCACAGGATGTCGCTGACATCCAGACGGAGCGAGTCGTTGCTGGCCGTGCTCGCGCCGGTCGAGTCCGTATACACCAGATAGGTGTACGTCTGTCCGGCGGGGATGGTCAGGACCGTTCCCCACGTGGCCTGGGACACCAGTCCGGCGGAGACGGAGCAGGGCACCGACGCGTTGAACAGGGACACGGCCCCGAGCGGCGTCGACAGATCGGTCAGGTCGAACACCTCCCAGTTGGCTTCGTCGCCGTAGCTCTGAGCGACCGAGCCGCACCAGTCCCACTGCATGGAGTCGATGTCCGACGTGGAGGACGGGAACATGAGGTCGTACAGCTCGACGTCCCCGTGGCTGTCGGCCGAGATATTGATGCGCAGGACCTCCTGGCGTCCCGGCGTCTTGGCGCCGGAGGGCGAACCGGCGGCCAGGCTCACGGTGGGCCGGGTCTTCCGGATCACCATCGGCTCGCCGATAACGTAGACGTCCGGATCGACGATGGCGCCCGAGGTCCACCCGACGGCCTGGAACGGGCCCGTGAGCGCGTCGAGGTTGAGCTGGAGCTGATCTCCGCTCACGACGGCCGCGCCGTCGACCGCGTTCGTGTCGATCGTGAAGTCGAGGAGGGCGCTTCCGCCGTCCGGGATGTACGCGTCGATCCCCGTCCAGGTGACGGAGCCGCCGGACAGCGTCAGGGCGCTCGACTGCGTGTTGCCGATCGGATCGACGTACGTCAGTCGAACCGACGAGGCGATCGCATCGTTGCCGGCGATCTCGCCCCCGTCCGCGCAGTCACCGTCCACGTCTTCCGCGGACGTGAGGCAGTTGCGGGCGGTGAGCTCGCTGATGTAGAAGCTCTCGCCGGACGCCGTGCACTCGACCGTGAGGACCGGGAGCCAGTTGGACGCCCCGAGGACGATGTCGGCCGGGGCCGTGGCACCGTCGAGCACGCAGGTCAGGGTGCCGAGGACGCACCCGTTGTCGACGAGCCCGTCGCAGTCCTGATCGATCCCGTCGCCGCAGATCTCGATGGCGCCGGGGAAGATGGTCGGGTCGGTGTCGACGCAGTCGAATCCGATCTCGAACCCATCTCCATCCGCGTCGGACAGCCAGGTCGGTCCGGTGTCGGTCGCGCCCGTGTCCGTCGTGCCGGTCAGTCCGGTCTCGCTCGTGCTCGGCGCGGTCACGCCGGTGTCGGTCGGATCCGTCGTGTCCAGATGCGTCTCTCCGGAGCAGTTGTTCCCGTTGACCTGGACCGTGATGTTCACCGAGTCGGGCGTGCTCTTGCAGCCGACGGTGATCAGGACCAGGACACAGATCGGGGTACGAAACATGGTGTTCTTTTCCTTGTTTGCCAGCCCGTTGGTTGAGCGGGTCTGGGCTCTGGGCTCGTAAAAGCGCAGGGCTCAAAGCCGCAAAACGTCCTAATATACACGAAAACGTCGGTTTTGTCAATGGATTACAGGCATATCGTACGAAAAACGCAGAGCCAAGGACCCTGCGTTTTTGTAGCCATAGTTATGTCGTTTCCCTTCCCGAGTTTGGGTTTAGAGAAGAACCCCAATCCGCTCGCGCACGAGCTTCATTTTGCGTTCGGCGAGTTCGTTTGCTTTTTGGGCTCCGGCGTCCAGCACGCGCTTCAATTCGGTTTCATCTTTGAGATACGCGTGGATCTTTGCCTGGAGCGGGAGAAGGAACAGGACGAGGAGTTCGGCGAGGTCCTTTTTGAAATCGCCGTAGCCCTTTTCTATATAGTCCTTCTCGACCTGCATAACTGTCACTTCTGCGAGCAACGCGTAGAGAACCATAAGGTTCATAAGCCCCGGACGCTCTGAACTAAATTTGATAGTTTTTCCTGTGTCCGTGACTGCTGCCATGATTTTTTTTCGAATTGTTTTTTCATCGTCGAGAAGAGAAATGTAATTCTTCGAACTCGAAGCCGACTTCGACATTTTTTTCGTCGGATCGTCAAGCCCCATGATGCGTGCACCAGTTTTTCTGATTTGCGGCTGAGGAATTGTAAACGTGTTCCCAAAATCACGATTGAACCGCTCTGCGAGGTCACGTGCGAGTTCAACATGTTGCTTCTGATCCTCGCCGACGGGGACGATGTCTGTGTCGTAGAGCAGAATATCTGCGGCCATGAGTATCGGATAGTCGAAGAGTCCAACACTTGCTGAACCGACGACTTCCTCTTCGGTGGTAGGTAGGCTGCGAGAATTTTTTTCTTCGGCACGTAGACGGTTGACCACATCACGTCCAAACTTCACTCGGTTTATTTTGTCTTTGAATTGTGTCATTCGAGACAGCTCGCCCATCCGAGCGATACAATTCAGAATCCAAGCGAGCTCCGTGTGCGCCGAGACGCGAGACTGCTGGTAGAGCAGGGTGGAGTTCGGATCGACCCCGCAGGCAAGATAGGTCGCGGCCGCGAACAGGATGTTCTTGCGAAGCTCTTCGGGTTTCTGCGGCACGGTGATCGCGTGGTAGTCGACGATGAACAGAAAATTATCGTTCCCTTTCTGCGAGGAAACAAATGGCTCGATCGCGCCGAAATAATTGCCGATATGGAGGACGCCGGACGGTTGGAGAGCGGTGAGAATGCGTGACATACGTGGACATGGTAGCCGGAACAGGCCGTTTCGTCCAACCAAAACCCCGCCGTTCGCGAACGGCGGGGCCGCTTCTTGTTTACACCTCGATCACCACCGGCAGCACCATCGGGCGGCGTTCGGTCTGCTTGAACAGGTACGCGCCGACTTCGTTCCGGATGTTGTTTTTGATGTAGTCCATGTCCGCTTCGGACTTTGGATCCTTGTCCGTCACGGTCTGGCGGACGGTTTTGCGTGTGTTTTCGATCAGCTCCTTGTGTTCCTTCATGAAGATGAACCCACGGCTGATGATGTCCGGGCTCCCGACGAGCGAGCCGGTTTTCCGGTCCACCTGGACGATCACGACGACCATCCCGTCCTCGGCGAGCATCTTACGGTCGCGCAGCACGACTTCCGAGACGTCACCCACGCCGAGACCGTCCACGAAGACGTAGTCGGTCGGGAGTTTTTCGTCGGTCAGAAAGCCGTTCTTGTTCTTGTCGAACGCCATGACCTGGCCGTTGTCGACCACGAACACCATCTCTTCTTTCCATCCCATGGAATACGCGACGTCCGCGTTCTCACGAAGCAGAAAGTGGTTTCCTTCGATCGGACAGTAGTACTTCGGCTTGAACAGCGCGAGCATGAGCTTGATGTCCTCCTGTTGCGCGTGTCCGCCGGCGTGCACATCCATCATGCGGTAGTTCACGACCTTCGCACGCTTGCGGTAGAGCGTGTCCTGCAGACGCTGCACGGACGCTTCGTTTCCCGGAATGACCGAGGAAGAAAAGACCACCGTGTCGCCCTTTTGGATGCGCAGACAACGGTGCTCGTTGTTCGCGATGCGGTTCAACGCCGCGTTCTGTTCGCCCTGGGCGCCGGTGCAGATGACGACCACCTTGTTCGGCGGAAAGTCATCCACCTCTTCCGGCGTGATGAAGGTCGAATTGGATACCTTGATGAACCCGAGCTCCTTCGCGATCTCCACGTTCGTTTTCATGGAGTAGCCGTCGAGTGCGATTTTTTTGCCGAGGCGCTCGGAGGTTTCGATGATCTGCTTCACGCGGGAAAGCAGGGAAGCGAACGTGCCGATGATAACGCGTCCCGGCGCCTTTTCGATGAGCCGCTCGAGCTCCTCGCCGATCACTTTTTCCGAGATCTGATGTCCCGGCTTGTTGGCGTTCGTCGAGTCGCCCATGAGGAGCACCACGCCCTTTTTGCCGATTTCCGCGATGTGCTGGAAGTCCGCGTGCGCGGTTCCGGTCGGATGGAAATCGAATTTCCAGTCGCCGGTGTGGCAGATGACGCCGGCCGGGGTTTCGATCACGATGCCGACCGCGTCCGGGATCGAGTGGTTGATGTGGAAGAAGGACACCTTGAAGGCGCCCAGCTGCAGCACCTGGCCGACCGCCGTGACCTTCACGTTGAGCGGCGGGGTGTGGAAATCGGTCTGGCGGCGCTTGATGATCGCGGCCGTGACCGGCAGCCCGAAGATCGGCGGGTTGCCGATGTGCGGGACCGTGTGCGGGATCGCGCCGATGTGGTCGTAGTGGCCGTGGGTGATGATCACGCCGCGGATGTTTTTCTCCTTCCCCTTGAGGTACGACATGTTCGGGATGATGTAGTCCACCCCCATCATGTCTTCCTCGGGGAACTGCAGCCCCATGTCGATCAGAATGATGTCATTCTTGTATTCGATCAGCGTGCAGTTGCGGCCGACCTCTTCGCATCCGCCGAGCACGGCGACGCGCACGTTGTCGCCCGGCGGCGCCATGACTTTGGCGGCCGGCGCCGGCGCCGGACCGTCGGGCTTCCGGAAAATTTTTCCGCGGAACTGGTTAAACGGGGGCCGCCCACCGCCCGGGCCACCTGGTTTCTTAAACGGCGGGCGATCGCCATGCCGCTTGTGGGGCTGTCCCTGGGGCGGTCTTTTCGGATTTTGATCTACCATAAAGATATGTAGGACGAATGTTATGCGTCCGAAACAGTTATCTTGAATTAAGGAGGAGATCACGGATGCGCATCCGAGCGACTCGGGTGCGGCTCTGTGAACTTCTCAGTGGTGCGGATGGAGAGACTCGAACTCTCAATCCCTTGCGGGAACAGGCTTCTGAGACCTGCGCGTATACCAATTCCGCCACATCCGCACAATCTCGACCTCATTTCTGAGGCCGAGCAGATTGGGTTGTTACTGCACTACCATCTTCGTCTTTACGTACCAGCTTGTCACCCCGAAGAAACGATCGGCGGGGACGGACAGGTGGTTGATGGTTACGTTACGGACCTTGGTGGCGATCGCGTAGGCGTAGGTCGACTGATAGAGGAAGATCGCCGGCAGGTCCGTGGCAATGGTGTCCTGGAACTGTTTGTATTTGTCGGCCCGGACCGCGGGGTCGTTTGTTTTCCGCGCGTCTTCGAGAAGGGTATCCACGTTGCGGTTTGCGTACAAGGATAGGTTCAGTCCCGGATCCGCGATCTGCGAGCTGTGCCAGAACGGGTACGGGTCCGGATCAATACCGAGCTGCGTGCCCGTGAGCAAGATGTCGTAGGCGCGCGGCTTGATCACATCCTCGATGAACGCGTCGGCCGGGGACGTTTCGATGGTGATCGCGATTCCGACGGCGGCCGCCTGCTCTTTGAGCAATTCGGCGGTGGCGACGAACTCCGGCTGATCGATCGTCGAGAGCGTCAGCGCGAGCGGTTCGCTCGTCGCGTCTGCGCCGGAGCCGACCGCTTTGGCGCGCATCCCCGTCGTCGGATCCGGTTTGTAGTCCGTTTCATCTAGAAGGGAGATGGCGCCGGCGATATCGGTCGGGATTTTCGCCACGTCCGGACTGTAGCCGAGCGTGCCCGGAAGGATCGGCGTGTCGATGATCGTCCCGTGCCCGTCGAGCGCCTGATCGACGATCTCCTGTTTCTTGATCGCCATCGCGAGCGCTTTCCGGATGCGCACGTCTTTCAAGATCGGTTGGTGTTCCTGGTTGAAGAACAGGGCGGTCGTTCGCAGGAGGCTCGGACGCACGATTTGAACCGTGTGATTCTTTTCGACCTCGGACAGGAGATCCGACGGGACGAAGCTGACCCCTTCCACGTTTCGGTTTTCGAGCGCCGCGATGGCGGACGCGGAATCGTCGTAGAACTTGAAGGTCAATTCCTTAATGTAGGGGGCCTGTCCGTAGTAGGCGTCGTTGCGAACGAGGGTATAAGACTTGATATTTCCTTTTTGGTCAACGGCGTACTTTTCAAATTTATACGGTCCGCTGCCGATCGGTTTCAGGTTGAGCGACGCGAGCGGGGCGTTTTTGGCCGAGACCTCCTGCCAAAGTTCTGCCGGCAGGATGCCGACCGTCAGGCTGGAAAGAAAGGGCGCGAACGGTTCGTCGAGCGCGAACTGCACCGTGGACTCGTCCACCTGCGAGACGGTCACGCCGCGGAAGCTGACGGACAGCTGGCTGTGAAACGCGGTGTTCTGGATCGTTTGGATCGTGAATACGACGTCGCTCGCGCGCACCGGCGTGCCGTTATGCCATTTGGCGTCCGGACGGATGTGCACGGTGTACGTTTTCTGATCCTCCGAGATGGTGTACGAGTCCGCGAGGTCGGGAACGAGACCGGTGTCCGGGTCCCAGGCGAACAGCCCGGAGTACACCAGACGAGACAGGTCGCGATCCACATCACTCTTCGTTGCAAACAATGGATTGATGAACTGCGGCGCGCCCACAAGCGCCTCCGTGTATTCGCCGCCGACGGCTGGCACCTCGACGCGATGCGTCCCGACGTACCAGAGACCGGTCCCGACCATCGCGAGGATCCAAACGCCGATCGCGATACGCAACACCCGCCCCTCACCCGGCGTTAACACGCGGGGGAGCTGCTTCCATTGTTTCCAGGTCGGCCACGCGCGTTTCGCGGAGAGACGAAGCACCTGGCGTTTGGCCAGATCTTGCGGTTGGCCGCCCTTGCTACCCTTCAGCCGTTCGCCAAGGGAATGAAAAAAAGAAGAGAGACTCATGTGGAGCGGAGGCCGCGATTAGACCAAGACGTTCGCGAGCGCGACACCGAAGAAGAGGATGGAGATCACGATGGTGGCGCGAAACAGCGTCTTTTCGACGCCGCGCTTCGTGCGGTACACGTTGCCCTCGCCGCCGAATGCCCCGCCGAGCCCGGCGCCGCGCGCCTGGAGGAGGATGGAAGCGATAAGCAACACCGAGAGCGTAATCTGGGCCGCGGTGATGATCGTATCAAGATGCGTCGTGAGAAAATTTTGCATAATCCGTATCAAGGAGAACACCGCCAGACTATCAGGGACGGGCATTTTCGTCAATCTTCCATCTCCAATCCCGGGGTCTTTCATGCTATACTGCGGGAGAATCTATGCCTGACGCCACGCTCACACCCAAGCCTCGCCACCGGATCCTCCCGGTCCTCATCACCCTCCTGATTTTGACGGGGGTCGGCGCCTTCGTTTGGCGTGTTGGGTATTACCTGACGCTCATCCAGTCCGGGAAGATTCTGGAGCAGCAGGTCGCCCAGGCGCAGGACATTTCGATCAGCAAGCTCGCCCAGGCCGCGGCAACCCCGCGAGCGGGCGTGAACGTGGTGACAACGGACGATCCGTCGCTTGGCAGCGCCGACGCGAAGATCACCATCGTCGAGTTTGCCGATTTCGGCTGTCCGTATTCGAAGGACGAAAGTTACGTTGTCCGATCGCTCGCCCACGATTTCGGCGACCGCGTGCGGTTCATCTACCGTGATTTTCCGTTGACGGATTTGCATCCGCAGGCGGAGATCGCCGCCGAGGCCGGGGAATGCGCCGCAGACCAGGGAAAATTCTGGGAGATGCATGACAAGATGTTTCAAAATCAGACCGACCTGTCGCGCGACCGGTTGGTGCAGTTGGCGCAAGAGCTAGGACTCTCGATGGGGACGTTCATTTCCTGTCTCGATCAAGGGGTGCACAAAGACGAGGTCGCGCAGGATTTCGCGGACGGCCTCTCCGCCGGCGTCTTCGGTACGCCGACCTTTTTCTTGAACGGCAACAAAGTGGACGGGGCGATCCCGTCGGACGTCTTCCGCTCGCTGCTTGAACAGGCCACGTCTTCCTAACGTATGCGTATGCGTTCCGCCAAACTGTTTTTCTTGAGCGTCATGCTGTTGGGAGCCACGAGCGGTTTTGCCTCGACGGCTCTTGCACAGTCGACCGTTGCCACGTCGCCGGAAAGCAATCTTTCCTGTTGGACGCAGGATGCCTGCACGTTCGACGTGGACCAGGACGGAAAAGCGGACGGTCGCTGGGACGTTTCGTCGTCACAGGCGAAACAGGTGTGCGGCGGAACGACCTATGGCTACTGCTACGGCGAGTTCAAAGATTTCACGCTCGGGGTGAGCCTGCTCGGCGCCGGCACGAACGGGGTCGTGACCACCGCATCCGACCTCGGCGATTACATCAACAAGATGTACGTCTATCTTCTCGGGTTCGCGGTCATCGTCTGCATCGTGATGATCATGATCGGCGGGACGCAGTACGTGCTCGCGGCCGGCAGCGGAAACATCACCGAGGCGAAGAAGCGCATGACGAACGCGGTGATTGGGCTCGTGCTGCTCATGTTCGCGACGACCATCCTCTTTACGGTTAACCCGCATCTGATCGCGCTCGAGCTCCCGTCGATTCCGAAGGTCCGTTCGGTCGTGTTTTACGACGAGAACACCTCCTGCGAATATTTCCTGAACGGGGCGAATTTCGTGGATACGACTGGCACGGACACGAAAGCGTATGGGCTCGAAGACGACAGCGGCAACGCCGTCACGAGTGGCGCGTGCGGAGACGCCAAAGCCAAAGTGGTCACCGATCCGCTTGGCAACGATATCAGTTCAGAGGAACAGACCTGTCGCTGGACGACCTGTGAAGATCCGGGCTCGGTCAACGGGGTGAGCTTTGGTAAGTCTTGCGTGGAGCTGAGCGGAACGGACCAGTGCATCGGGTGTTGGGAGGTGGCGCCGGGCAGCAGCTTTGTGACCGGCCTCTCGGCGAGCGCGGGCACGTGCGCGCAGCTGAATCCGCCGAAGGGATCGATCCCCGACGGACAAACGGCTTCGTGCGAATACAGCTCGGACACGTTTTTTGCAGGGACGGCATCGAAGGTGACGGGATTGTGTGCGGCGATGACATTCGACTGTACGAAGATCAGCACCTGTGACGATTACGACAGTGCTGTCGCCGCTTGCAATGGATCGGTTAGTCACTGCACGACACTCGACTCGTTTGAGGCTCCCGGCTATTGGTATGACTACTCCGTTCACAAATCTGTTTGCGAGGCGAATGAGTGCGGAGTGCCTGGCGGGTGCGTCCAGTCCATTAGCAGCACGATTCAGGCCGCCGCCCTCACCCCCGTCGGCGCGACGGTGAGCGCGATTTCGAGTGCGATCAGCGCCGTGTTCGGCAGCGCCTCTTCCGATGCGTTGAGCGGCGTCGATTGCATCTCGGCCACGCCCTAATTTTCCTGCCAAAACGGGCCGGATTTCCGGCCCGTTTTTTTGTTCGTCGCCTGGCACGCTTGCCACGCGTCCGTTCCTGTGATAGCCTGTCGGACACTCATGTTTCGACCGGATCAAAGTCGACGATCAGTCGCTAACTCCCACCGACATGTCCAAAGATTTCATCTCCGTTCGCGGAGCGCATGATCACAACCTGAAGAATGTCGACGTAAAAAAAAAAAAAAACAAATTCGTGGTCGT